>JAGATI010000039.1 GCA_017621295.1 Clostridia bacterium
ACAATTAAAGCACAAATGAAAAGTATTGAAAAATAAGAAGAATTGATTATAAACACCTATAAAAAAACTGCTAAAATTAGTAGTTTTTTTATTTTAGAGTGCAAAATTTAAAATGAGGTGAAGGTAAATATGGTAACTTATATAAGGTTTGATTATTGAAATAATGAAGTATAGAGAGAAGGTGTAAAATTGAAAATTGATTTGGAAATTTTGAATAAAACAGAAAAAAATATAGAAGAAAATATAAGAGTCCTAGGAACAGCAGATATAGTGAAGTTAAAAGAGGTAAAAGCAATACAAAATGCGGTAAAAGAGCATTTACTTTTTATTGGACTAGATAGAGGAAACAATATTAGAAATATAAGTGTATTAGGAATTGGAAATAGTTGCAAGGTAATTATTGATAGTAAAGATATTATAAGAACTGCTCTATTTTCTTGTAGTGATAAAGTTATTTTAGTGCATAATCACCCATCTAATTCTTTAAAACCTAGTAATGCAGATATACATATAACAAATATAACCAATAAAATTTTAGAGGCTTTTAATATAGAGTTAACAGACCATATTATTGTTACAGAGAATAATTATTTAAGTATGGAAGCTATGAAACAAATAGATAAAAATTATTATGACGAAAAATTAGATAATGTGGATAAAGGTTTTATATTAGAAGAAAATCAGATATTAAGAAAGCAAATAGAAGAATTAGAAAAACAGATACAAGAAAAGAACATAGAAGACGAGATAGATGATGATTTTGAATGTATAACAAAAAGCAAGATAGGACAAAATGAATTTGAAGAGGGAATTAATCCTTCTTTTTTTGTACCTAAAAAACAGTCATTAGAGGAAGAAGAAAGATAAATTATATATGGAGGGATGGAAAATGTGTCAATTTATATTAGGATTAATGTTAGGAGCTAATATTTCATTAGTTCTTTATACAATTATTTTGGTTGGAAGCAGAAGTGAAAAAGGAGAAGAATAATAAAAAATAGAAAATTTTGCAAATGCTATTTCACAAAAATAAGAGAGTAGATTAAAGAAATAACATTAGATAAAGAATTGATGGAGGTTAAAGATGGGGGAATACTCAGAAGGAAATAAAAAAGGAAAAAAATATTATTGGATTAAACTTACTGATGATTTTTTGTTTAGTGACTTAAGGATAAAAAAATTAAGAAAGATAGCAGGAGGAGATACTTATACAATTATATATTTAAAACTTATGCTACTTTCAAAAAATAATAAAGGTGTAATTGAATATGAAGGAATAGAAAATAATGTTTCTGAAGAATTAGCTTTAAAACTTGATGAGGATATAGAAAATATAAAAATGACAATTTCATATTTAAATCAAACAGGACTTTTAGAAATAAAAGATCCAATAAATCAAGATATATATTTGCCTCAAGCTGAAACTTTAATAGGTAGTGAATCTCTCTCAGCTGAACGAGTTAGACAGTTTAGAGAGAGGCAAAAACAAAAGAAAATATTAGAAGCATCTGTTACACCTTTGTTACAATGTAACACCAAAACGTTACATTGTAACAAAGTAGTAACAAAATGTAACGACAGAGAAGAGAAAGAGAAGATAAGAATAGAAAAAAAGATAGAGTTAGATAAAAAAGAGAAAGAATTAGACAGTTTTGATTTTGAAAATCTTTATGAAGAATTATATAAAAATAAAGAATAATTTAGGAGAAGATATGGAAAATAAAAATGAACATAAAAAGATTATAGATGAATTAGTGTTAAATTATAGTAATATTACTAAATTTGAAAAAAAAGACAAGCTAAATATTATGAAGGGGATAGAAAATCTTTTAGATGAATATACTTCAGAAGAAATTATAGATGCAATAAAAAATTTAAGTAAGAAAACAAGATACATTCCCAATGTAGCAGAAATAAAAATTGAGATTAATAAAATAAAACAAGATTCAAGGATAAATATTAATTCATCTTTGAATCTTAATTCGTCTTACTGGTATATAAACTTAAGAATGATGTGTGATAAGGGAAATATACCATATTATGACATAACTACAGGTGAAGAATTACCGCCATTTAAAAATAATATGTAGGAGGATAAATTAATGGAAAGTAAAGAAGATTTAAAAAGAATAGAACAAAAGCTAGATAAAGCAATAAATTTTTTTATGGAAAACGAAAGCAATATAATTCAAAAACAATGTGATAGATCAAAAAGGAAAATTCAGAACGAAAACAGAAGAAAAATAGATGAAATCTTAACTGTTTTACCTGAATTAGAAAGATTTTCAAATTTAGAGAATCTAACAAATAAGGAAATAGAAGAAATTACTGATAATTATATATCGTCTGTAATTATGGGAATTAAAAATCAGAATGCAACAAAGCAGTATTTGATAGACAGGGAAGATATAAAAGAAAGACTTAGAACTAAATTCCATGTTAATAGAATACACAATATTTTAGATACATATTTACAATCTGAGCAAGATAATAAATTGAATCCATCTAAGAAATCTGAAAGTAATAATTTGGATGCGTTTAATATAAAAAAAGTTATTTTAAGAAGAATATATGGATATAAATTACTACCAAATGAAGAAAAAGCAAAATCAAGAGAACAATTAGCAGAAGATATTGGATATTCTACAAGATGGATTTATAAATATCAAAATGAGCTGCTAGATGATTTAGCACCATCATTTTTTGGTGTAAAAGGATTGATTTTATAGGTATTTTTTTAGGACAACTTAATTTAATAGTTAGATGTATATATAAACGCAGGAAAGCAATCGTACCGATTGCCAATAAACACGTTAAAGGCAAGCCTTTAAGAATACTTCCTAACTAAATTTATGCGTATAAAGTGAGTATGTTTACCCACAGGGGAATTTTTGGAAGGTGATATAAAATGAAAAGGAAAGAAAGAAGAACTATAAGAAAAGGTGTAAAAAATATTAAAAATCATGTACTTTTTCTTTATGGAAGATTAAGACCGAAAGATAGAGCAATAGGTTATTGTATATTACATGGTTGTTATTTAGAAGAAAGAGATATTAAAGAAAAACGATGTAATAAGAAAAATTGCAAATTTTTGAAAAATAAAAATTAGAAAGGTAGAAAGTGAAATGTTAATAGATAATGAAATAAAGCAGAATATAGTAAAGGCAATAAAAAATACAATTGCATTTAATTCTGATGAAGAAAAAAGAAAAGAAGAAGTCTTAGTAAATATATTAAAATATATGGATAATTATGAAGAAAATGCTAATTTAATTAGATATAGAGATAGTCAAAGAAAATTAATAAAAAGCGAGGTGAAAAAATATGATAGATGAAATTTTAAATCCATATAAAAAATACTCAAAGAAGAACGAAACAGAAGAAAATAAGAAACAAGAAATAAGAATAAATATTTTAATAAAAAATTTAGTTCCTTTTAAAAGTCAACCATTTAATGAGTATTCAGAAGATGAAATGAAAGAACTTAAAGAATCTATAGAAAGAATAGGACTTCAAAATCCAGTTATAGTAAGACCAATTAATGATGAAAAATATGAAATTCTTGCAGGACATAATAGAGTACAAGCTTTTAAAGAATTGGGAAAAGAACAAATACCAGTAGTAATAAAAGATGTAGATGATGATACAGCACAAATGATTATGATTGATACAAATATTGTACAAAGGCAAAAGTTGACACCAATGGAACGTGCTAAAGCATATAAATTAAAAGATGAAATTAAAAAAAGAAGAAAATATAATATTGATAAAGTTGAAGAAACTTTATCAGAAGAAGAGAAAAGAGTTTTAGGAGAATCAGTTGCAAAACAAACATATTATAGATATTTAAGTTTAAATAATTTAATTCCTGAATATCAAGTTAAATGTAATGTAGGGAAATTACCCATAAAGGCAGCGGAACAACTAGCAAAATTAAATACAGAGCAACAGAGAAAAATATATGAATCTTTAGGAGAGTCTAATATATCGGAAAAGAAAGCTATAGAACTAAAAGAATTAGCAACTACAACTAATGATTTTTCTATTGAGAATATTAAAGAATGTTTTAGTGGAAATAAAAATATAAATAAATCTATAATTAAATTTACTAAAAAAGAGATGGAAAAATATTTTAGTGATTTTAAAAGTATTGAAGAAATTAAAGAATATATTATTAGTTTTTTAGAAGAGAAAAATGAAAAAACAGAAGATTCCACTATGAGTGAGAATTATTATTAATGTAATATAAAATAATGAGTGTAATACTTTGAAAGACAAGCTTCTTTGAGTGATTACAATAATAAGTAATACCAATATAACAATATTTACATTAGGTGGAAAAGGAAAGGATATGAAAGAATGAATAAGATATTGATAATAGCAGAAAAGCCAAGTTTAGCAAAAACTATAATAAAAGCCGTTGGAGGAAAAGGAATGTTCAAAGACTTTTATGAAGATGATAAATATATAATAACATCTCAATTTGGGCATTTACTGGAGCTTAAATCTATTGGAGAATACCAAAACAATTTGGGAAGAGATAAAAAGTGGATTTTAGATGATTTACCATATTTTCCAAAAAAATTTGAGTATAAGGTAAAAGATGATATTGGAATAAAGCAAAGATATAATGTAATCAAAGATTTAATAAAAAGAACTGATGTTATTGAAATAGTAAATGCAGGAGATCCTGATAGAGAAGGTGAAACTTTAATTAATATTGTAATATACAATATATTTAATGAGCTTAATTTAAATAAAAAAATAACTAGAATATGGCTTGATCCATTAACAGAAGATAAAATAAGGGAAGAACTACAGAACAGAAAAGATATAGAAAACACACATAATTTATTTATAGAAGGAAAGACAAGAGCATATTTAGATTGGCTTTATGGTATTAATCTTACTGAGTATAACACATTAAAAGTTGGAAAACTTATGAATACAGGGAGAGTAATTATACCTTTAGTTAGATGGGTATATGATAGAGATATGCAAATCAAAAATTTTGTGCCAGAAAAATATTATCCAATAGCTGTAACAATAAATAAAAATCAAAAAAATATTAAATTGGATTTTAAAGAATTGAAATTTAATAGTAGAGAAAAAGCTGAGACTATTCTAAATGAAATGAAAGATGTAGATGTTAAAGTGACAAATATTGAAGTCAAAGAGCAAGGAAGAAAACCTAAGAAATTATTTTCACTATCAACACTTCAAACATATATGTTTCAGAAATATAAAAAGCCAATTTCGAAAACATTAGAATTAGCACAATCACTATATGAAAAGGGTTATCTAACATATCCAAGAACCGATACAGAATATTTATCTGAAGATGAAAAAGATAAAATTAAACAATTACTACAAACTATAAATAATAATGATTTAGAGTTTAGAAATCTGAAATCAATTTTTGATTCAAGTAAAGTAGAGTCACATACAGCAATTATTATCACAAATAAAACACCAAAACTTGAAGAATTAAAAGAAGATGAAAAGCAATTATATTTAACAGTTAGAAACAGATTTTATGCTAACTTTATTAAAGAAGAATGTATTTTAGATAAAACTATAGTAAATTTTAATTTTGGAGAATACAAAACAAAAATTACAGGAACAGCAATAAAACAGCAAGGTTATTTGAAATATGAAAACGATATAGGCGAGACTGAAATTCCAAATTTTAATTTTAACGAAGAATTTGTTCCAACACTAAAAACTGAAGAAAGTGAAACAATTCCACCAAGTCATTTATCTGAAGCTGATTTAATAAAACTATGTAAAAATCCATTTAAGGATTTACTAAAAGAAAATGAAGAAGAAAATGATGATAATGATGAATACAAAAAAATATTAGAAGGTTCTATGATTGGAACTGAAGCAACTAGAGCTATAATGATGGAAAAAATAAAGAATGTAGGATATGTTAAATCAGAAAAGAACAAGCTAATGATTACAGATTATGGAATTAAGTTTATAGAAACATTAGAAGCTTTGAACGAAAACTTATGGAAAGAAAAAACGGCAGAGCTAAACAAAAATTTAAAAAAAATATATAGAGGAGAGCTTAATGCAGAAGAAATAATCAATATAGCAAAACAAGAGCTGATAGATATTATGAGTAAAAATATAATAATAACGAAAGTGGATAATAACATAAATAAAGAGATTATAGGAAAGTGTCCGAAATGTAGTGGTGGAAATATAGTAGAAAATAGTAAGGGATATGGTTGTAGTAATTGGAAAAATGGGTGTGACTTTTTTGTTTGGAAAACTATAGCAAGTAAAAATATTACTAAGTCAAATATAAAGGATATACTTTTAAAAGGTGAAACATCAGAAATAAAAGGATTTAAGAGTAAATCTGGAAAAACTTTTAATAGTAAATTAGTGTTAAATAATAATAAAATAGAATTTAAGTTTTGAAGTAAGTTTAAAGTTTAAAATTAAATAGTAACAATTATTTCAAAATTACTTCATTGCTAATAAATATTTTAAAATTAAAATGATTTTATGAGAAAATACTAATTGAGAGAGGGAAATATTTCTCTCTTTTTTGCTAGCTAAAAAGAAAGAACGTTAGGAATATGGAAAATAAAAATAAAATAGAGTCCAAATCCCCTAGGGTATAAATACTTATTTTATACGTACAAGTTTGACTAAGGAGTATTCTTAAAGGCTTGCCTTTAACGTGTTTATTAGTAATCGGTACGATTACTTTCCTGCGTCATATTGAAAATACAATATAACCATAAAAAATAAAAAGGAGAAATGTAGAAATGTCAAAAAGAGAAAAACTTTCTATTACTTTAGATCCAGAAATAAAGAAACAAATTTTAACTTATGCAAAAGTAAATGGAACAAGATCTATTAGTTATCATATAGAACAAGCAGTAAAAATGTATCTTAATCAAGATGACCAGATTTTAGCAAAACAAATTGAGAATTCTATAAAATATAATATTAAAGCTTTCGAAGATAGATATTGTAGAATTTTGGCAAAAGTTACAAAGAGAACTTATGCCAATACTAAAATTTTACTGAATATGTTTGCATATATGTCTAATTCTGAATTAGATACTAAATTTTTATTAGATACTTTATATGAGGCAGAACGAGATGGATATAGAGCATTAAAGAATGGAATTATAGAAAGAGATATAGATGATTTGTTTTCAAAAGAAGAACTAATAAAGAAGGCATATAAAGACAAATAAAACAGGAGATAAATATGATAGATGGTGTTAATTTTATAGATTTAAATCAGAAAGATAAAGATAAACAAAGAAAAATAGATAACCTATCTCCTAAAGCAAGAGCTAAAGTTATAAGAGATTATGTGGATTATATAGGTCGTTTAGAAGGAGCAGAGAATAATGGAGAACATAGTTTATTTGGAACTTTACTTAACGATGACAATGTAGTTCAAATGCATAAAAAGGACATTTTATCACATATAAAGAATAAAGTTGTTAGTGAAGCTTATGTTTATAGAGCTGTAATATCTTTATCAGAAGAAGATGCAGAGAAATATGGTTATCTTAATAGAGAAGCATGGGAAAACGTAATTAGAATCAATATAAAAACAATTGCAGATGAATATAATATCAAATTTGGGAATTTGGACTGGATAGCTTCATTTCATACAGAAGAAGGACATCCTCATATTCATTTAGTTTTTTATGATAATTCAAACAAAAGAAGTGTTGCACCATATGTTAAATATGACAAAATAAAACAAAAGTTAAATTATTCAGTATATAAAAAAGAAATTCAGTATTCTTTAGATGTAAAAAATAAAATTAAAAAAGAAATCAAAAATGTATTTAAAGAAAATATAGAAGATATAGTTTTTTATGATAAATGTAAAATGTTTAACAATAAAATAAAAAAGGAAGATTTGAATGAAATAGCTCTAGGACTAAAAGAATTATATGATATAAAGAATTTGGAAACTAAAGGTTCTTGGAAGATGCAATATCAATCCAAAGATATAAAAGAAAAATTGAGAGAAATTACAATCAAAATTATAGAGTCATCTTCACAAATAAAAAAAGAATTTAATGAATATATAGAAGCATCTATTGAAATAGAAAGAATAAAAAATACTAATTGCAACTCTAGTAATTTAATAGAAATTGTAGATAATGAAACTGAATTTATGCTTAAGAAGATTGACAATCAAGTTTTAAACTACTTAAAGGAAACAAAATGTGAAATTATTAATGAAAGAAAAGAGCGTATTTCTTTAGAATGTGAGAAAGATAAGACAGAACGTAAAAAAGATTATTATGATAAATTAATTATGAATGTTATTACTCAAAGAATGAAGAATTTGTTTACAAGTATTTATAATGAATTAAATAATACAAATAATTTAAATACATATTTTAATAAAAAA
>JAGATI010000004.1 GCA_017621295.1 Clostridia bacterium
AGACATGTCTCTCGCCCTTTCTAAGACACTTTCATATTAAAGTAATATAATTTATCATCCTATGGTTTTGGGATATTTAAAATGTCTTAGAAGTCACGAAAACTATATGGTATAATACCAATCAGGTAGCTTACAATTATTACAATTTTCAAACATATATGCCATATATGTATTTTTGTTTATTTTCCATGAAGACAAATCATATGTAAAGCTTTCACAACTGTTGAACATTGATGATGTATTTTGGCATTTGTGCATATTCCAATTTCTTATGTCCTGATTGAATTTCTTACAACCATAGAACATTCTGTTCATATTCTCAACATTACTTACATCCCAATTATTTAATGGATAGTTGAATTTTTCACATTCATCAAACATACCAGCCATATTTATAACATTACTTACATCCCAATCATTTATATTGCAATTGAACCAATAGCAATTCTGAAACATACCCTCCATATTAACTACCTTACTAACATTCCAACTACTTAAGTCAAAATTCATATAATGACAATTATTGAACATATATTGCATGCTAACAACATTGCTTACATCCCATTCTGATATGTCTATTATTGGATTGCATCCTATAGGGCATATAAATACATTAGAAAATAGAAACGACATATCATCTATATGCGATGTATCAATACAATTTAGATTAGTCTCACCTTTGTCCAACAACATTCTAATTATGTTGTACAAATCAGTTTTTGTATATGGAGAATATCGTATATCTTTAGAATCTATTTTCTTTAAGATTCTCTTGTTTATCAAAAATCCCATATGCTATATCTTTTTAATATACCAATCAGGTATATTTTTATTATTTATCAACTTACTTTCATAGAACATCCTATTAATGTTTGCATCATTTCTAACATTCCATTTGCTTAAGTCTTGATTAAATTGCTCACACTCATAGAACATACGTTCAAAGTCACGCACGTTACTTACATTCCAATTTTCAATGTCCCAGTTGAATCTTATGCAATTTTCAAACATATTTGACATGTTCAATACATTACTGACATTCCATGTAGATATATTGTTGTTGAAAGCTTTACAACCACTAAACATTCCCGACATATTCAATACATTATCTACATTCCATCTATCTAATGGTTGATTGAATGACATACAATATCTAAACATTGAACTTGTATATACTACATTACTAACATCCCAGTCATTTATATAACAGTCAAAATGATAGCATCCAGCAAACATACAATGCATATTCTTTACATTGCTTACATCCCATTCAGATATATCTAAAAATTGCATAATATCTGGTGGTATTTTATCTATAAGATAAAACAAATAAGACATATCTTCTATATTTGTCACATCAATACAATTTAGATTTGTTTCTCCAACAGCCAACAAATTATTTATTGTATTAATTAACTCGTTCTTTGTTGTTGGAAAGAACTTATATTTCCTATCTCTTACAGATATAGGATGACTAATTCTGGAATTTACTAAAAAACTATTTTTGTACATACCATTTTGGTTTTTGATTTAGATGATAGCATCCATTGAATTGACATTTCATCTTAACTGGATCTTTAATATTTACATTCCAACTATTAAGATCTTTATTAAAAAATGTACACTTTTGAAACATTCCTTGCATATTGCATACTTTACTAACGTTCCATTTGTCTAATGGACTGTTGAATCTGCAACATTCAGTGAACATATATGCCATGTCTGTCACATTACTAACATCCCAATTATTTAAATTACAATTAAGATCTTCACAACCCGCAAACATCCCCCTCATATTTGTCACATTACTCACATCCCAATTTTCTAATGTCTTACCATTGAATGCTTTAACATCTTTAAACATATTACACATATCCGTTACATTACTAACATTCCATTCAGATATGTCTAGCTTTTTGATTATTTCGATTGGATAAGTATTGTTGTAGAATAGATAAGACATATCAGTTATATTACTTACATCAATACAATTAAGATTATATAAATTTTCATTTTGTATCATAATATGAATCATAGTAAGCAATTCAAATTTTGTCTTAGGACTACATCTGTATTCCTTGACACAATTTAATTTTGTTGTTATTCTACTGTTTACTAAAAATTTTGTCTTCATAATCTTAATGTATTTGTCAATATCAAATATAGTTTTGAAAATACAAAATTTCAAACAAAATACCATTAATATCTACTTTTAACATACCATGTAGGATATGATGATAAATTACATTTATAGAACATATTTTGTTTGTCTGACTTAACTTTACTAATATTCCAATTGTTTATGTTGAAATTAAATTTCTTACAATTATAAAACATATATGACATATCTTCAACATTACTTACATCCCAGTTACTTAAGTCTTGATTGAATATTATGCAATTCTTAAACATTTGATCCATGTTTTTTACATTACTTACATTCCAATTGCTTATGTCACAATTGAAATTATGATAGTCAGTAAACATATGTGACATATCTTCAACATTACTTACATTCCAATTGCTTATGTCAATGTTTTTTGTTGTACATACCATAATTTTAGAAAACAAAAATGACATATCTGTTATCTTAGATACATCAATACAATTTAAATCATATATGTCATCATTAATAAGATATGTTATTGTCTTTTCAAGATCAAACTTATTTGTAGGAAAATAGTCATATATGCCAATTGAATTGACTATTCTTGTATTTATTAAGAATCTATTTTGTTGCATGCCATATTGGCAATTTAGTTAGTGATTCACAACCAATGAACATATTTAATGGATGACGTACATTGACAACATTCCATTTGCTTAAATCATAATTAAATTTTCTACAATTGACAAACATTTCAGAACATAAATATAGGTTATGTACATCCCAATTGCTTATGTCTTGATTGAACTCATATGCACAATAGAACATATTAGACATATCTTTTACATTACTGACATTCCATTTACTTATATCTGAATTGAAAATGTCACACATATAGAACATATAATACATTTCTTTTACATTACTGACATTCCATTTACTTAAGTCTTGATTGAATCTATGGCATTCAGCAAACATAAGAGACATCTTCTTTACATTGCTTACATCCCAATTACTTAGATCCTGATTGAAATTGTAGCAACCATGAAACATATCTGTCATATCTTTAACATTTGACACATCCCATTTGCTTATGTCACAATTAAATTCTTCACAACCAATGAACATACCATTCATATTTGTAACATTGCTAACATCCCAACAACTTATATCTATATCTACAGTATTCAATCCATAAGTATATCCAAACAATGTTTTCATATCTGTTATTTTAGAAGTATCAATGCAATTTAAGTTGCTTATTTTCTTCATAAGCAATTCTTCAATACAACTTATAAGTTCCATCTTTGTATTTGGAAAATACTTATATTCATGTTGCTTTATTGGTTTATTAATTTTTTTATTGATTAGAAAATAATTATGTTTCATATTATATATACCATATTGGAAAATCACTCATAGATTCACATTTGACAAACATATTTGATATATTTTTTGTATTGACATGCCAACTATTGAAATTAGAATTTAGTTTTTGGCAATTGAAGAACATACTCTTCATATTTTCTACTTTACTCACATCCCATTTGTCAAAATTTTGATTTATTTCAATACAATTACGGAACATATTGAATGCATTAGTTAGAGAACTTATGTTCCAATCATTTAAGTTTTGATTGAATGACAGACAATTGTTGAACATATAAGCCATATGCTTTACTTTACTGACATTCCATTTGCTTAAGTCTTGATTGAATATTTGACAACCATCAAACATTGATGTCATATTTTCAACATTGCTTACATTCCAGTTGCTTATGTCAGCATTGAAGTTGATACAATCATCAAACATATGATTCATATCCTTAACATTGCTTACATCCCATTTACTAATGTCAACTTCTGTCATCAAATCTAGTTGAATTCCAGAAAACAGATATGACATATCTTCTATCTTTGATGTATCAATACAATTTAAGTCAGTATTACCTCTTAAAAGTAATTTGCTTATTGCATCATATAATTCTTCATTATTGTTAGGATAATACCTCCTATAAGACTGTATAGGTGCATTTATCTTTGAATTTACAAGAAAGCTTTGTTGATTCATAATTGTATTCATTTTAAATAGTCACAATATAGAAACATATCTTTAGTAATTGCATTAGTTGGATATTTCCAGTTAGGCTTATATGTCAACTTATTACAACCACAAAACATTAGACCAAAATCCTTATTAGATGAAAAATTCCATTCACTTAAGTCTTTATTTAGAGATTCACAATAAAAAAACATCTTATAAGAACTGTTTGCATTCTCAACATTCCATTTTTCTAAACCATTTCCTTCAAACTTATAGCATCCAGAAAACATATATTGAAAGTTCCTTACATTACTTACGTTCCAATTAATCAAATCATTATTGAAAAGTCTGCAATTCTTAAACATAGAATCCATATCAGTAACATGAGATACATCCCAATTACTGACATCTAATATTTTATGATATGCAATTTCTAGATTATAGAATAAATAAGACATATCCGTTATATTTGATATGTCTATGCAACTCATATCTCCAATTCCATCAATTAAGAGCTTTCTTATCAATTCTTTAAGCTCATTCTTATCTTTAGGACAATATTTAAACTCTCCTTTATTAGATATAGATTTGCTTATTCTACTGTTTATCAAAAATGAATGCTTCATGTTTCTATATATTTTTATATTTCAAATATAGAAACTTTTGTTGAAAATTTCAAAAAAATTTTATGCACCAACCTTAGCCCATAAATTAAGCAATGCTTTACCCACTTTAGCTTTAGCCTTTATTGTGACATTGTTTGTCTTCTCTCTTATAGCATCTGTCTGCTTCTTTACTAACTCACGTTGTATATTTACAATCTTCTTACCCATACTCTCACCAAGAGAAGTTGCAAGATTGTCTACAGTTTGTTGCTTTCTACTAAGAATCTTATAAGCTTGATCATCTATATATTCAGCTATGACAGCTTTAGCATCTTCAGAATATTCATTGCATCTATCTGAAAGCCAGTCTTTTCCAAGTCCCATATATCCTTGAATCATCTTAATGTCATTTCCACTGCCTTCAATATATCCATCAACATATCCTTTGATTTTAGATGTTGTATTGTTTATTGTTGTTGTAACATTATTAATGACACCAATTATGTTGGTTTTTTGTTTCTTTTCTGACTGTTCTTCTTTATTTACAAGAAGTTCTTTTACTTCTTCTTTCATTTCTCTTGCAACATAGTCTTTAGCTACTTTAGCAGCCTTTGAAGTTATCTCTCCTATGCTTGGTGGCTTTATTACATCTATTATTCTATCAGCTACTGATGTCAATGCATATGTAGTAACATCTTCTATAGTTTGTGTTACTAAATCTACAGCAAAACTAGCAGTACCTTCAATCATTTGGATAGATCCCACGGCTCTACCATATAAAGCTCCAGCTCCACCTATTACAGATCCTGCAATTTGACCAGCACCAACAACACCAGCATTCATTATAGTTGCAGGTGCATTTAATATAGTTGATGCTGCAGCTACAGGACCACCCATTGACTGTATTGTCTCTCCAGTATCTTTAGCTTTCTTTATTAAGTCCTTTGCTTCAAATGCATTGTTCTTTCTGTCTTCCTTTCTCTTCTTCTTTCTCTTTTCTGCTTCCCAGCTGTCTTTTATTGCTTTTTTCTTTGCCTTTATGCTTTCTTCCAATCCAGGATCAATGACAGAATATTCTATAGACAATGGGGATGTTGGTCCACCAACCTTGAATTGCTCTCCAAAATTTAGTCCTCCAATCTCCTTTAGCTTTTCTTTTGAATCTATAGTGTTTGCCATGATATATATTATATTAATTGATATTTACATGTTTAGCCTGAACATCTTCCTTGTTGTCAGGCAAATATTTTGATATAGTATTTGCACCATCATTCAATGGCTTTACTAAATGTGCAGTATAAGGATTGCTTCCACATGTTGTAGCAAGATTCATAAGCAACGTCTGTATGTCGCTTATAAAATGTGATGTATTCTTACCTAAAGCTGCTGGTTGTCTTTCCTCACCGTCAAATCCTATATTGTTTGTCTTAGAATTTACATGAAATTCAGCTTCACTTGCTTCTGAACCACCACTGGTTATAGATATAGTGCCATCTGTCATGATATTTATAGCAGCAAATCCTATCTTATGTACAAATCCATCTTCATTATTGTAATATGCTTGTATGTCATTTGCACCGTTTGATCTTGATACTAACACATCTGCATCATATCTTGACTTTGAATTTACTAACTTAAATGTATTGGCATTCATTTCAAAATATGGAAGATACCAATATTCATAATAGTTCTCAGTATTCTTTAGCAACCATACCTTTGTCCCCTTTAGCATATGAGAAAATGACTGATATCCACCAACAGGAAATGGATATATCCAAAACATATCATCTATGTTCATTGTATCTACATCAAATTCTCCTGGCGCACTTACTTTAACCCTACCTAAGAACATAGGATCATTGTCATCTACAACAACTGCAGGAATCATTTCAACATTAGCTAGCTTCATATGTCATAATTTCATATATATGTATTTATATAGAAAACCTATCAGATATTACTTCCCATAAGCTTCCAGCCATTTTTTCTCTATATTTAGGCAAATCATCTATACTTAGCCATTTGTATTGAGCATGTTCTCTTGATATTTTTATGTTTGGTTCTCTATCTAACTCTATTTCATATATAGATGTAGTAGAATTGTCAGAATATTTCCAGTTCTTCCATAATTTGACATCATCAACAACAATACCTGTTTCTTCTTTAAGCTCTCTAATTATTCCTGATTTGGGATTTTCATCATTTTCTAATGTTCCTCCTGGAAGACACCACTTACCACCAAATTGCTTTATGTAGTTTGCTCGTCTTAGAAATAATGTCTTATTGTTGTATGTGACAAATATATCTACATACTTTCTGTCTTTTGATTTTTCTAATATATATTGTTTAAGTGTCTTCATAATATAGATACTTACCAGTCTAAATATATTGGTTTATCTTTAGAAAATATAATTGTCAACATATATGATGTACTATCTGGTTGTATAGTAATGACAATATCACCATCAATCCATGATGACACACCAAATTGTAATATATTTTTACTATTGCATATTTCGTTATAGAATTTGTCAAAACAATTCTTATTGTACTTATATATAGCGTTTGAGTTGAAGTCATCAAAATATACTACGCTTTGATCTATGACATCAAACTTTATTGGCTTAAGCTCCTTATTGTCATAAATGTAGAATCTTATGTCTTTAGGATTATGACCATGATCTTTATTTATGAATGAAGCAACATGATCTATAGCTCCTATTACTTCTAGTTTCTTAAATTGATCATTATTGTGAGAATATACACAAGCTTCTCCACTTGACATATTAACCTTTTCAAATATGTATGCTGACAAACTTTTCATATTATATTTAGTCTTTTTGTGTTGTCTCAGTAGATTCAGCTTGTACATCTCCAAGCATTTCATCATCTAATCCACTTTCTTCATCATTTTCTGGACCTTCTGTTGATTCATCTCCTCCATTTGCTGGATTTTCATTGTCTCCTTCATCCCCTTCTTCATCTTCACCATTGCCTTCTTTCTTCTTAGCAAGCTTTTCTTCTAACTTACATTTTTCGTTAAATTCAATATCCGCATCAGTCATCTTTAGATATCTTGTAATTAAGAACTTCATAGCAAAATAAGATTCTTCATTGCCTTCAGAATCAGTAGTGACAAATGTATCTTTAAGTGTAGATATGAAGTCTATTCTCTTAGTGTCAATTTCTATGTTCATCATCTCTTCAAACTGGTTGTATGAATTCCAACGAAGAGATATAGCTTCTAATATACGTTTGTCATTCTTAAGATTGGGAAGCATTATAGATATGAGAATTCTAAGTGGCTTCAGCATTATATTACTAAAGTTGTTTCTCAATCTACTTACAAATCGGCCAAAGTTTATCTCATCACGAAGAGTAGATGTTGGATCAGATCCAAACCATGTCTGTTGAGCTTCCTTGTCAAATCTAGTTTCTGGAATTTTAGACATCTTATAAAGCTTAGACAAATGATATTTCAATTGATCTGAATCATTAAGTTGTGGTCCATTGTCTACAAGTGTTTCAATCTGTGGAGTACCATTTTCATTTTCAGGCATCCAATATTCTTTATTGAATGGTAAATTTGTTCTACCATTGACTTTAAGCTCACCAGTCTCAGCATTGAAAGATATGTCTTCTTTATATCTGTTCATTGCCTGTGAAAGTTCCATTCTTCCCTTAGCCTTGTTCATTCCACCAACAGGTATAGTGAACATAGTCTTAAATGAAGATTGTGTAACTGTCCATATTACTTGTGCTTGTTCTATAATGCGGTATATGTTAAATGGTCTTATTAGACGTTCAAGATAAGACTGACGTTCAGATACACCGGTATCTTCATACTTTATGTATATTATTTGTGCATCTAACATCTTTCTTTCTCTGCCAATTACATCTTTAAATTGAATCCAGTATGTTATTCCTGTTGCTTGATCTATTGATTTAGTCAAAGTTGCAGGATCAATATCAACTATACCTATGATAGTATGTGGATTCTCTAAGTCATCATATATTATCTCATAAGCTAACATACCATCTACAAGCCAACGTTTGAATATGTCCCAACATTTGTTCTTCCATTCTAACAACATATATAGCTTATAGAATCCAGTATCTACGGCATTACGTAGTTCTTCTATAGCTTTTTCATTCAATTGTTGTACTACTGCAGTATCAAAATATGGTTCAGCAACATAAGTCTCATTGTCATCATATACTATGCATTCATTTGCCATAATATCTAGAATATCCTCAATTTCTGGTTGCATAGCCATCTTTCTGAGAATCTCACGCTTTTGTTCAAGTGTCTTTTCTCTGAAAGCTTTGTCTTCTTCTGGCTTAGACTTCCAGTTGTTCATCATACCACCATATAGAGACTGATTGTATATGTCATCTTTAGGCTGTAAGTTCTTGTCAGCTGGAATAGCTATCATATTCTGGTATACTTTCTTATTGTAGTTCATACCATAGTGTGATATGTTAGTCAACAAAGATGACCATTTGCTTGGAGACTTGGCTTCAACTATTACTCTTGTAGATCTATTTACTGCATCATATAGTGTCTCTTCGTTCTCAAGAACACTTGACAAATTACCAAATATCATTTACTTATAATGTATGTTAACGTTAACTTATGTATATATAAAAATATAATTTTATATTGAAATTCTGCAGTTTTTGTACTATATTGATATTGAGACATAACATTAACAAATAATAAAAATATTATACAATTATGAAAGAAGTATTCATATCAGTATTAGAACGTTGCTTTCTCAATTGTTGTTATATGGGTGGTTCAATGATTTTGGATAAGATAAGAGAGTTGACAAACTATAAGTATAATGTTGATGAGAGCATTTGTAACAATAAAGTTACAATAAATATTGGTGAACTTATGGAAATAGAGTTTTATTTAAATCCTGGTAATGTAATTAAGCATATCAATATAGTTGAGATACATAATCATAAGTCAAAGGCAGCATGAATAAGCCAGATATCATAATAAATAGAGACAATAAGTCTATTACATGTAAGAGTATAGCAGCAAAAGAATTGATAAACCAATGGTGTTACTTTACTTTTATAAAGTGCAATGTTGAATATAGACAATCTGACTTACCTATAGATGAATTGGTATGGAAAAAGATAATTGCTGCATTAGTAATGGACAGTAATTTAAATATATGCATTAAGTAATATACATAAATGAATTCAGACGTAGAAGAACTATTAAATCTAATAAGAAAACAAGCATCAAAAAATAAGATAGTATATGAGACAAATGAAGGTCTGTTTGCAGAGGATGTTGATGTCTTTGCAAATAGACCTATTGTTGAAATATTAGATTTGCTTGGACTAAGTGTGGATAAGTCATTACAAAAAGCTCAAGTTGATCCATCTAATATGGTTAATGAAATAGCAACAATAAACATATTGTGCTTCATAAAAGAAAAAATTGAAAATCAAATAAATTAGTAACTATCTTTAAATTAAAATTAACATTCATTATTTAAGTAAATGATAATTGACAGAACTTGGAATAAGAGAGAGCAGAAGTTGACAATAACATATTGTGATAAGCAAGGAAACAGACAATTCTATCATAAGTATATGCATCATATGAAGACATATGAATATGATTCAAATGGAAAGTTAGATACTTGGAATGGTAGGAAGTGTTCTGTTGTATATAAAGACACACAAACATATACACCAAATGAGTTTGACATATTGGAGTTTATGTATGAGATGGATCCAAACATATTGGAACAACTGCATGCTCAATATTTTCCAAAACTGTACTTCTTTGATATTGAAACTGAATATTCTGATGAATTTCCATATCCTGACAAGGCAGAACATAAAGTTACTGCAATATCATTGGTTGGACCAGACATGAGTTGTATTGTCTTTGGACTTCATGACTTAAGTCAACAAAGTAAAGACTTATTTAAAGAAAGATATCTCAGTTTTATAGACAACAATGAATTTGCAAAGAACTTATTGAATTCACAAGGTCATGAACCAAAGGTATTGTATCAATATTTTGCTACAGAGGAAGAATTGTTGAAGCATTGGTTCAACATAATCATTCCAAAGGTTTGTGCTATAGCAGGTTGGAACTCATATCGATTTGACTGGCAATATCTTGTAAATAGAATTAAGAGGTTGTTTGGAGATGGTGAGGCAATAAAGATGGTTAAGAATGGATCGCCGACACATGAAATGAGGTATATTCAATTTGAGGAGATGGATGGTACAAGAATACGTGTACCGGCACCATGTCATACACTAATACTTGATTATATGGAGCTTGTAAAGCAATATGACTATATATTGCGTCCTTATGAAAGCTATTCTTTGGATTGGGTTGGAGAACATGCAATAGGTGCAAACAAAGTAAAGTATGAAGGTGGGTTGCAACAGTTATATGAAAGAGATCCAGAATGGTACTATTTCTACAATGCAGTTGACAGTCTAATTGGAATATTGATTCATAAGAGACTTAAATGTCTTGAATCACCATGTGCAGTTGATTCTGTGACTTTAGTACCATTGATGGCAGCAACTGGTCAGGTAGCACTTACAACAGCAAATATGTTTGAGGAGTTCTATAAGGACAATAAGAAAGTTGTATGGGACTATGATGCCATACCAAGAATTAAGCAAAAGTACAAGGGAGCATTTTGTGGATGCGTTCCAGGAAGGTATTCTTATTGTTGTTGTATTGACTTTGCGAGTTTGTATCCCAGTATGATTATAACTGAAAATTTATCATTTGAAAGTGTTTATGAAAATAAAGTTGGACCTGATTCTTTTGGAAGATATACAACTGTTCCATGGACAAATCAACAACTTGAAGAATTTAAGAAAGATCCTAATTATTTTGTAACTGTAAACAATAATGTATATAAGAATGACAAAGATTATGCATTTAAACGTATGCAACTAAGAGTAAAGAATAGTAGAGCAAAATATAAATATACAGGACAAAAAATAGATGCTGAACTATTAGTTGAAATTGACAGGTTAATAGAAGAAAAGAAGAATGAAAAGGAGATAATGTTATGACAGATAAAGAAGTGTTAGATTATGTATGGACTACTTCAAATAGATTCAACATGCTTAACAATAAGGGTAAGATAAGTCAAGATATGATAGACTACATTTCAAACAGATATGAGGATTCTAAATCATTGAAAGAATCCATATTTCGAATGAAACATAATTTAGAAGTAAGACCTGTATGTCATATATGTGGTGCCCCAGTTAGATTTATAGATAATAGATTTCTTAAGTCATGTTGTCCTGCACACAAAATAGATCAAGCAAAAATAAAGAAAGCAATAAAAATTAAATATAATGTTGATAATATATCTCAATTAGATAGTGTAAAGAAAAAAGTAAAAAATACTATGATAAACAGATATGGAGTACAAAATGCATTTAATCTTGGTAAAGAAAAATCCATAAAATATAGAAAAGAACATAAAGATGAGGTAATAAATAAAATGAGACAAACAAGTCTTAAAAAATTTGGGTATACTCATGCCGCAAAATCTCCAATTATTAAAGAACAAATAAAGAAAACATGTCAAGCAAAATATGGAGTTGATTGTCCATGTCAAGCTGAAGTAGTAAAAGCAAAATATAATTGGGATATAATTATAGAAAAACAATGGGAGACCAAAAGAAAGAACGGTACAGCTGGAGGTCCACATAGTATACAAGAAGATAGAATATATGAAGTGTTATGTGACAAATATGGAAAAGATGACATAATAAGACAATATAAAGATAAAGAACGATATCCATTCTTTTGTGACTTCTACATTAAGTCAAAAGATTTGTTCATAGAATATCAAGGATATTATACTCACGGAAATGAGCCTTATGATGAAAATTCTGAAGAACATAATAAGATATTGAAGAAATTGACAGAAAATAATGAGACAAAAACTATAGATGCATGGACCATTAGAGATCCACTAAAGAGAAATATAGCTAAGAATAATAATCTCAACTATGTTGAATTCTTTACATTAAGAGAAGCTATATATAGAATAAAGAATGAAATCTACAAATAATTAATACTATATAATATATATTATGACAATAGAAGAATTAACATTAGAAAATGAAAAACTAAATAGTAGACTTAAGACTGCTATACAAGTATTTCATGAACAAAAGGCTACAATTCAAAGACTTACAGAAGAAAGAGATTCTGCAAATGCTGATGTTGAAAAGCTTAAAGCTAGAATTACAGAATTGGAGAAGTCAGTATCTAAAGCATCTGTAAATGATTCTAAATTCTTTGAACAACTTCAAGAAATTGACGATCTTAAGAAAGAGCTTCAAGAAAAGACAGAAAAGATTAAGCAATTGAACAGAGCTGTTGATGATCTTGAAATTAAGCACAAGGATATCATGGATGAAAAGCAGGCTGAATTCAACAAATTAGTTGAAGTATTGTCACAAAAGCTTGATGATACCAATGCTATGCTTAAGACAAAAGAAAATGAGGCGGCTGAACTTGAGAAGGAACTTACAGACACATCTAATGCTCTACTTGAAACTCAAAATAAGCTAAAGGAAGTTAAGATTACATGCAATGAATTGAAGACTGAACTTGACAAGGCAAATGCTTCATTAGAGAAGTCAAGAAATATATATGATGAGCATGTATCAGAGATATCTTCACTTAAAGCCCAGGTTGAGAATGAAGTTAGTTCTAAGCAAAAGATGAAAGAAGCTGCATCTAAAAAGGTTGAACAGATGATGAAGAACTTACAGAAATCAGTAAGCTCACTTAGTGATACATTAGAATCTGATTTTGACTTATTTGCATAATATATATAGAGCTTTGAACATATGACTTCAAAGCTCTTATTGTCTTATATTTGAAATTTGATGTTATTTTAACTATATTTGAAATTGATATAAAACTTAACATTTATAATATGGCTAAGAAAATAGAAGAAAAATATAGAGAATTGTCAGAAATTGATCATGTAAAACTACGTCCTGGTATGTGGGTTGGATCAACTAAAGAAGAAGAAAGACAATTCTATGTATATAATATAGATACTGGTAAGTTGGAGCAAAAATATTTGATGTATGTTCCAGCTATGTTAAAGATAGTAGATGAGGTAATATCAAATTCATGTGATGAATATCGTAGAAAAGACAATTTAGGTTTGACTGAATTGTCTGTAACTATGATTCCAAAAGAAAATAGAATTATAGTAAGGGACAATGGAGGAATTCCCGTAGTTAAGCATAAAGAAGCTGGATGTTATGTTCCGGAATTCATATTTGGTAGACTTAGAACATCATCAAACTATGATGATTCTGAAGATAGGAATGTCATAGGTACAAATGGTGTAGGTAGTTCAATTGCAAACATATTTTCATCAAAGTTCAAAGTAACAACTGCTGACAAAAAGAATAAGATAACAGTAGAATGGAAAGATGGAATGTCAGAATGCATAAATCATGGAAAGCCAGAAAAGTCAAAGGAACATTTTACTGAAACTGATTTCAATATAGATGTAAATGCATTTGGTTGTCATGACATAAATATGGATTTTATTGACATCATACATAAGAGATGTATTGATGCAGCAGCTTCAAATCCAGGTCTTAAGGTGACATTCATATGCAATGACTACAAAGAAGAATGGAAGTTTAAGTCATTTGATGAATATATAGATTTATATTCAAACTATCTAAACATAAAAGATAAGATAACATTTAAGAATGACTTATGTACTGCTATAGTATTTCCTGATTCAAATGTTGACATAGGATTTGTCAATGGTGCTGAATGTTCAAGAGGTACACATATAAGAGTATTTAGGTCATCTATAAATTCAGCTGTTGCAGAATGGCTTGAGAAGAAAGATAAGATGAAGGATTTGTCTCCTCGTAGTGTTGAGAATAAATATTCCGTATTTATGAATATAGATGTGTCAAATCCAGCTTATTCATCACAAACAAAGGAAGAATTGACAACACCAGTTGATTCATTTTCTAAAAATGAAAATAAGAAGTGGAATGTACCAAATAAGTTCATAAATGATATTCTTAAGTCTGAAATCATCAATCTTATGCGAGACTGGTATAAGAATAGACAAGCGGCTGAAGATGAGAAGACTTTAAGAAAGCTAAATAAAGAAGCAAGCAAAGGTCTTAAGCGTTCTGACAAATACATACCAGCAAACACTAAGAAGAAACATGAACGTGAGTTATGGATATATGAGGGTGATTCTGCAGCAAGAGGATTTAGAACCGGACGAAATCCACTTACACAAGCAGCATATCTTATGAGAGGTGTTCCACCAAATGCATTGAACATGTCTGCAATTCAAATAATGAAAAATGATGTATATAATGATTTAGTTACTATACTTGGACTTAAGTTTGGTTCAGAATTTGACATTAAGAATCTCAACTTTGGTAAGATTGTAATATCTACTGATGCTGATGTCGATGGTGATAAGATTGCAGCATTACTTCTTGTATTCTTTAAGAACTGGCCCCAACTGATAGAAAAGAAGATTGTATGTAGGAGCATATCTCCAATCATCATAGCTAAGAAGGGCAAGGATAGACGAAAGTATTATTCTATAGAAGATTTCAATAAAGAAGAAAAGAAACTAAAGGGATATATGATAAAATATGCTAAAGGATTGTCAGGTTTGGATGCAGAAGAGACAAAAGAAATGATGAGAAATCCAATATATCTCAATTTTGAATATGATGAACGAGCAGATGAGATGTTTGAACGATGGTTTGGTACAGATTCTGATCAACGAAAGAAATTGATGGAATTATAGATAAAGCGGCAAATTTTGCCGCTTTTGTTGTATGATAGTACTAGTATGTTTAATATTTTTAATATATATAAATATTGAACATATACTTAAATGTATCGTAACATAAATGACTATATTAGGTTGTCAAATGGTGATGTTGAGATTGACAATAAGCGATTATTGATTGAACATGGTAAAGACTTAGACAATATAAACAAAAAGTTTGCAATATATACAAGAAATCATATGCTTGGTGTTGTAAACGAATCAAACAACAATGTATTGTTTACACCAAGTGAGCAAAAAGCAATTTCTGAATTGTTATTGTTTGCATTGACAGAACAGAAGAATGGATTGATCAATGAATTGAATTCTATCAATGAAAGTATGCTTGACAATATGTCTAACTTTGGAAAGAATTTATATAGTCAAGTAAAGGACAAATATAAAGCTGGCAAGGATACTATAATTAAGACAGCAGATGACATTAAGACAAAGATATCTGCTATAAATGAATTGATAAAGAATATTGCAAACAATGCTATTAAGACTGTAAAGGATTGTTATGAAAGAATTCTTAAGATACTTGATAAGCTTGATGGCATGATTATCAATTTATTTGAAAAATGTGGATTAGATACAGATAAAGTATATAAGCTATATATAGATACAGCAAATAAAATTGCTAAAGATCCTGATTCGTTAGTAAAGAAGATAGGTAAAGAAAAACTGTATGAAAGTTATGGTGCAAGTTTAGCTAATGGAAAGCCAATATATGAAAAAGATGAGGAAGAAGATGAGGAAGATGAAGAAGACAATGATTCTAAAACAATAGAGCAGACAAGCAATGGAAGTAAGATAAAGTCTGCTCTATGGAAGATGTTGAAGAACATACTTGTCTGGTTTGTTGTTTGTGTTGTAATTCCTGGATTTGTTGTTGGAATGTTTCCAGGAACTATAATTGCATTACTTGTAACTCTTGTATGTAAGTTAGCATGGA
>JAGATI010000206.1 GCA_017621295.1 Clostridia bacterium
CTATAAACATCTTTAAATGGATATAGTCTAATTTTCTCTTCTAGTATCATATTTCGTACTAATTCTTGTTCTTTTCGATTATCTTTAATTCCAAACAATTTCAAACCTCCTTATACAAAAAAATAAAGCTATTCGCTTTTTAAAATTAATTATTATATTTTCAATTTAACCACCTCAATTCTTAAAGAGCTATGCTATTTTATTTCTTCAAGAGTATCTTGATTAAATATTTTACTATCGCTATATGTACTAAATTCGCTATATCTACCAATTTCAAATACATTTATAGTTTTCTTGTTGTATTCTAATTCATGTATATACATATCATAACTGTAGTGTCCATCTGTAGCAATTATATTTAAAATGCCTGTATCACTAATGTTATGAGTAATTTTAATCTCTTTAAGATTTACTTTTCTATATGCTTTTTTTAATAGCATTTTAAAAAATAATTCCGAATAATATTTACAAAGTTGTTCTTCTTTCTTCAATTTTTATTCCTCCATTTCTTCGCTTTCTTGTGAGTATTCATTTTCTTGATTTTCTTCGTTTATTTCATCTTCAATTAGAATTTGCTCATCTTTTTTATTGTCTATATTTAATTTATTATTTAATTCTGATTGACGTTGTAATAATTGCTTTAATTCATTTTCATTTGCAAATGGCTTTTCTAATTCTAACTTACATTGTTCCATTTCTCTTTTGTAACCTTTTATTCGTTGTTCACTTTCTTCAATTTCATTTTCAAAATTATTTAATTCTTCATCTAATCTTTGAATATTCAAACTAGGTATTTGTGCTAAACGAACAGAGTATTTACTGTTTTTAGCAAAATGGATTTCTGTATCATTAAATTTATTGGATAGATATAGTGTAAAACCTCTATATTTTCCTATTTCGTATAATACATCTTTCTCAATATTTTTATTTACACTTTTTATTATTTCTTCGCCTGCTTCTTTTTGATCTTTAAATACTTTGCTATTTAATTCCATATTAAATTCTTGAGATGTTTCTTGATTTCTAATTTCTAAATCTGCCTTACATTTTTCAATAAAATCATTTTCTCTCTCAATTTGTTTTGGTAAAGTAATTTTTAACTTATCTTCAAAAGTATATCTTTGGTTATTATAATTTCGTTCTTTTAATTTTAATGCTTGAACTTTCATATCAACTTCAAATTTTTCCATAATCTCTTGGTTATCTGTAGCTATTGCTTTTATTTCTCCAAAATTTATTGTTGTATTATCTAAATCATTCATTGTTCGTATTTCTTTACTTCCTGCAAATAATTGAGAAATGAATTTTTGTTTAGTTTCTAATGTTTGCCATACATAAGCGTCAAAACTCTTTTTTGTTACATATCTTATTATTTCAACTTCTTTATTCATATTGCCCTGTCTTAATATTCTTCCGTTCTCTTTGTTCTATATCAGAAGGTCTCCAAGGGGCGTCAATATGGTGCAATACTTTTAATCTATCTTGTATATTAGTTCCGAGCTCCCATTTTATTTGTACTACCTAAAAATACTCTAATGTCGCCAGCTCTAACCTTTTCAAATGTTTTTGTTTTTTGAATATCTGTCTTTGAGTTGTGTATATAATCAATTTCATTTTCTGGAATTCCCATATCAATTAATAATCTTTTTATTTCATAATATACATTAAATCTCTCTGCATTTGGAGTAGATAAATCACAAAAAACGACTTGAGTTAATTTGCTTTCTTCTCCCTCAAGCCAGTTTATATATATTTCTTTTGCAACAGCCATTGCCTTTGTATTATTAGTATTTGATAATTCATTGCCTGTTAATCGAATATCTAATGCTGCTTTTTTACCATCACTACTTATTTTTAGCATATTATCTTCTTTTAAATCAACATTTCCTCTTTGTATTGCCTCTGACCTTTTAACAATTTCTTGCATATATTGTTCTTGTTCTTTGCTGGGCTCTAATGCAATGATTGTAGCTTTTCCATTTTTTATTTGTGGTATTGGCAAATTCAAATCATCTTTTGTTTTTATATCCGCTACCATACGAAATATAGACATAAGTTCTGGTAAGTTATGAAATTTTGATAATCTTTGTCTAACCCTATAACCATTACCACTAGGTGCTAATTCTAAAGAATTTGTTACTTCTGCAAAAGTAGAAGCCCATTCATCAAAACTGAATATTCCCATTTTTTCTAATATATGTGGCTCTAAATATTTCATCATTACATACAATTCTGATAAAGAGTTTGATACTGGTGTTCCTGTAGCAAAAACTACACCTTTTCCATTTTGCTTGTCTAATAAATATTCTGTTTTCATATATAAGTCAGAAGCTCTTTGAGAAGTTCCATTCGTTACACCTGCTACATCATTTAATTTTGTTTGTATCATTAAATTTTTAAATAAGTGTGCTTCATCAACTATTAAATAGTCAATACCTGTTTGTTCAAAATTGATAACATTATCTCTTTGTTTAGATTCTAATAATGTCTTTAATCTTTTTTCCAACCTCTGTTTTGCACTCTCTAATTGTTTTACTGTAGAACGATTTTTTATATCTTTTTGTGCTAGTTCTATTTCATAAATTTGACTATTAATATGTTGTTCTTCAACTTCTTTGCTCATAGGCATTTTTTCAAAAGAAGAATGTGCCATAATAATAGCGTCATATTCTCCTGTAGTTATTTTACCTGCAAATATTCTTCTTTTTTGTTTTTGAAAGTCGTCTTTATTTGCAATTAGAATATTTGCATTAGGGTATAACTCATAAAAACTTTTTGCAGTTTCTTGTACTAAATGATTTGGAACAATTATTAAAGGTTTATTTGCAATTCCAAGTCTCTTCATTTCCATTATGCCTGCTATCATTTCATAAGTTTTACCAGCTCCAACAACATGAGCAAGTAGGGTAGAGTTTTCGCTAAATAATATTCTAGCAACTGCATTCTTTTGATGTGGTAATAATGTTATTGTGGGATTCATCCCAGGAAATGTTAAATGACTTCCATCAAATTCTCTATCTACTATTGAATTAAATTGTCTATTATATATATCTTCTAATACTTTTCTTCTTTCGGTATCTTCAAAAATCCAATTTCTAAATTCTTCTTTTATTAAATCTTGTTTTTGTCTTGCTAACATTGTCTTTTCTTTATTTATAACACTTTTATCATCAATTCTATCGTAAACATTTGTAGCATGTAAGTTTAATGCGTCAGTTGTTAATTCTAGTGCATTAACATCATTAGTTCCATAAATTGTATTTACTTCAACATTACTACAGTAACCTCGTATATCTAAAAACCATTTTCCTAAATTTTTTTGATATATAGTTGATATTTCTTTATCTTCCAATTTGAATTTTTCTTTTATAAATTGTGTTATATATTCTTCTGGAATCCAAGTTGCACCTAATTTTACTTCTATATCACTTGCTGGTATTCTAACCGGTTGAATTTCTTTTAATATTGATACATTTTCTTCGTAACGATTATCTTCTCGTGCATATCCTTCTGCTATTCTTAATTTTTCTACAACATTTCCGAGATAAGTATTGGTCAGCAGTTTCCCAGCCTGCCAAATCTTCATCAATTCCCATTTTTGCTGTTTCAGGATTATGATATATAAGTCCTTTTAATTCATTAATTACAGTATCATAATCTTTTCCACAAAGTTTCATAATGTACTTAATATCTACTTTTCCACGTTGATTAATACTTGCAATTAATCCATCTTTTGCACTGTCGGTTTGTGTAATCTCTTTATATGGTTTTATTGTTCTTTTAGTAAATATATCTGTTTTTGTAATTTGTTTTGTTTGTTTATCTTGTTTTTCTAGTGATATTAGGAGAGGATAGTCCGCGTCATTTCTAAAAGTTAGCTCATTTCCTTTATCTGTTATATACCCATATTTCTTAACAAATTCATCATAAACTTGATTTAATTTTGTTTGATATGGAATTATATCTATATCTGTAACATCTTTATTTTCAATATCTATTAAGTTTCTTAAAGCTGTTCTTACTTTTATAAGTCCTTTTATTCTTTCAATAGCTGTTTGGTTTTTATTTTGTTCATATAAATAATCATTAATTCTATAATAAATTTTTCCGTTAATTTCAGTATAAGTATAATCTTTTACATTGTTATATTGCTCTCCTACAGGTATTGATTCTCCCTGTTCTTCTGTATACACTTGTCCTAAATCTTCCATACTTACTATATCACTAGGTAACATTTTTAAAGTATCTTCTAGTTGTTCTTTTAAATCTCCATTAGGTATAATATCTAATGTTTCTCCATATTGACTTGTAGTAAAATCAATGTTGCCTTTAATCATATATCTTTTACTTGCAAAGTAATCATTTATATTTATGCCATCTCTTATCTCATAAGTATCAATCCAATTTTCTTTATATTCTGGTTCTTTTCCTTTTTTCTGTAGAAATATAATATCTGATACTGTTTCTGTATTTGCAATTTGCTTAAATGCTGTATTTGGTAGTCTTACTGCACATATAAAATTTGCTTTTTGTTCAATATATTCTCTTACTTTGCTATCTTGTTTATCAAGAGTAAATCTACTTGTTATAAAAGCTACAATTCCACCAGGTTTTACTTTGTCGAGTGTCTTTTCAAAAAAATAATCGTGTATTTTTAAACTATTATCATAATTTCTATCAAAAACTCCAAAATCTCCAAATGGAATATTACTTATAGCAATATCATAATAGTTATTATTTAATTTTGTATCTTCATAACCTTTTACTTGAATATCAGCATTTGTATATATCTTTTTTAGTAATCTACCTGTTAGATTATCTTTTTCAACAGCAGTTATTTTACTGTTTTCAAGTTCTGTCGGTATTCTACCTAAAAAATTTCCTACTCCTGCAGATGGATCTAAAATTCTACATTTGCTATTTATTCCAAATCTTTGTATAGCTTTATACATAAAATCTATAATATATGGCTCTGTATAAAAAGAAGTTAATGCACTTTCTCTACTACTATTAAATTCCTCTGGAGTTAATAATTCTTTTAGTTCATAGTATTGTTCTGAGCTTTCTTCAAATGCTTTAGAAAGTCCACCCCAGCCATTATATTTTGCAAGTATATTTTTTTCTTCATTTGTTGCCTCTCTATCTTCATACTCTAGTTGTTTTAGTAATTTTATTGCTGCTATATTTTCTTCATATTTATTTTTCAAACCAATGCTATCTTTTTTTAAGTCATCAGAAATTTTAAATAGTGGAGGTGGGAGAGGTGTTTCTATAATTTCTTCAGTTTCTGTAAGTGGGTTTATATCTGTTATTTCTGCTAATTTTTCTAAATCATTTTGTTTATTATCTTTTATAACTTTTTCATTTAATGAGTTATTATATAATTTATCTTCAAAGTCTGGTATGGAATATCTTTGTAATATTGCGTCTGTATTAGGATTTATACTAACTAAAATTTGATTTTTTTCAATATCAATTTTTCTAATATATTGTGGCTTATCATGCTCTAAATAAACTAAATCTCCAACTTTATAACCTGAAAATGTGCTTTCTATTGGTGTTTGTTTTTTAGATTCTTCATTAATTTGTGGCAAATTAAAAAGAGTAGTTTGTACTACTCCATCTTCATAACCTACATTGTTTTTACTTTTTCCTCTATCATATTGCCTATCAATTCCATTTTTAGACTGCGTATCATATTTTCGTATTGTGATAGTACTATGAACTCGTCTGTATCTGGCTTTTGATATTTTGTTCTTAATTGTTCTTCTATTCTTTGTTCCTGACTTGCTATCTCTTGTGAATTGCTCTCCAATACTTCGTTGATTGTTCCCTCCATTATCAAGTCTTGATATTTCATCGGTCTTGTTTCCTCCAATGTTTTGTTCATTTTCTTTAATATTATTTCTTTCATTAAATAATTCCTCCCATTCTTTTCTTTCTAATCTTTCTTTAATTTCTAATTCTACAATTCTAATTAAATCGTAACTACATCTGTTTACTATATACCCTAATCTTTTTAATACTTTAACATCTGTAATATTTTCATAATTGTTTAGGTTTGGCTCATATTCTGCACCACATCTATTTAGTACAATAGCTGTTACACTTTCAAAAAATGCTCCAAGAAAGTTATCATTGTATATTTGTTCTTGTGGTAACTCTAATCTTCCAATAAATTCGCTATTTGTTAATAAATCACTTAAATATGAACTAATTACATTACTTAATTCCCCCTGTATATTTTCAGAATGAATATCTAATTTATTTGTTAATATTTCAAATGCGTCATTCTCGTTAGTTTCCCACAATTTAAAATCTATATCATATTTACTATTAGTTGAACTTACATCAAATACAGATTTTAAATATAATCTACCATTTTGCTGATATATTGTTTTTAAAGTTTTGGAATGAGGTTTAAGCTTAACATATCTACCAACTTTTTTCCATTCATCAAATGTCGCACAAGCTGTTATATTTTTGTCTTGAACATATAGTAATAAATTTTCGTGGAATTTATATTTATAGAATTTAGAATTGAATTTTAGAAATTCGTTCCATTTACTAGAATTACCAATTAAGTCTGATAATCCTTTATTGTATAATTCTACTGCCTCTTTAATATCTTGTATTTGTTCCACTTATACCTCCTTAATTTAATATTAGCATGTTATTTTTCTGTTTTCAGCCCATTTTCAGATTTTTTTATTCCATTTCCATATCTTGTTCATTTTGCTTTATTTCTTGTTCCATTTTAATATATGAATTTCTCATATTTTCAATATTTTTTATTGCTGTTTCTTTACTACATAAATCATTTGAGTAATAATAATCTGAATGTCCATTTGGAAACATTACAGTTGTCTTATATCTATTTTTATTAAGTTCATCAATAGTAACAAAGGCAACATCTATATCTATTACTTTTAATACTTTCTCATACATTGTTGAAAAGAGAGACTTTTTATTAATTGTTTTATATTCATTTGGATCTGCTATTTTTCCAAAATTGTTAAAAGAATAATGATTTGCCATAATTTCTTTTAAATCTATTTTTTTAATTTTTTCTATTCTCTCTATTTTCTTTTCATACAAATAATCTTTATATAAATTTTTTATGCTTTGAACATTATCATATATATCTTTAGCACTATATCTAGATTTTGTATCAACTTGAATTTTATGGTTATCATCAAATTCAATTATTGTTGTATATTTACCAGCACTTACATCATCTGAAAAAATATTTTCATAATTTATTTTTAAATTTTCTAATATATCTTCATACATACTTGAAATAGTGGGCATAGCCTCTCCATCTCTATCAGCTCCATACTCCTCTAAATTTTTAATACCTTTATTATCAAAATAATAATCTACTACATCTTTAATATTTACTTTTCCAAATTCCATTGTTTCGATTTTACTTTCATAATAATCAAGTAAGTCATCTAATATGTCTTTAAATTCAGTATTTATGCAATAGGAATCTGACATTGGATGTGTGAATAATGAAACATAATCTTCATTATCATAGTTTTGCTCCAATTCTTCTATCAATTCATCTGTTTCTTTGATAATATAATCAATTTCTTCTTGACTTAATTCAGATTTATTTGTTTTAAAATAATTTTTAATATCTTTTAAATGTTCAACTACCTTTGATACTAATCCTGATACATCTTCTCCATTATCTTGAAGTTCATTATTATAGACTAATTTTGCATATTTATTAATCTTTTCTTGAATTTTTGCATTTTCTATTTTATCTTCAAAAGACTTTTCTTCTTCTGGAGTATGAGAATAATATGTAATTTTTTGTTTTGTATCTTGAACTTCTAGTGCATTATAGTTTTGTGATTTTACTAATTTTTTCGCTTTTTCTATAGCATTTTGAATATCAGATAAATTGCTTTCAATAATATCTGACAATCCTTGTTCTCTTTCATCTTTTGTTTCCCATATTTTTATAATATATCTCGCCATAAATTCTCCTTTTCATTATTCATTTTTTAATAATTTCTTTCTTATTGAAAACAAAAAGATATACTGCAGTATATCTGCTTGCATATCTCTTTGTTCTTTTCTATTTAATTTTAATTGACTTTTTATTTCTTCAATACTTTTATTTTCAAAATATTTTAAACAAATATATTGATATTTTATATTATCAGTTTTTTTATAATATTCTAGTATTTCACTAATTAATTTCTTCCATTTTTTTAATCTTAATATTACATGATTATTATCCATATCTATAATCTTATCTTCTAATGTTTTGCCATTATTAGATATAGATTTAATCCAATTATTGTATCCTAAATTATTATAACTTATCATATCAAGTTTTATATTATCTATAGTTTTATCTATGTTTTTAAAATTATATAAATATTTTAGTATTTTCTTATA
>JAGATI010000040.1 GCA_017621295.1 Clostridia bacterium
CTATATTACCTTCTTTATCTTGTCTTTTTTGTTTAGGAAATTCTACAAAAGTTCCTATTTCTTTTTTACCTGCTTTCTCATACATTCGCTTTATTATCTTAATATTATCAATTTTAATCCCACCTATTATAATACTCGCTAAAGCTTTTAAATTAGGCACTTTCTCACTACTTACTTTCGTAACTATTGTTTGTATTTTTAACTTTTCCTTCATAATATCAATTCCTTTCTTGAAATAATAACGCTTCTTTCGTTTCTTTAAAAATAAAAAGACAGAAAAAACTAAATCTAAAATAATTTTTAGATTTAAATTAGTTTTTTTCTGTCTTATTAGCTGAAAATATAAAACATAGAAAAAGTATTGCTAGGGGGTACTAACTTCTTCTAAGTATATATAATTAAAACTTATAATAATTATATTTATTTTTTGATAAAAAACAATGAAGTATTTTTGAAGTGTTTTTGAATATAGAAAAATTAATTTTTATAATTTTTCTCATAAGAATTTTGTAACATTCCGTTTATAATCTTTTCATACTCTTCTCTTGCTTTTATATTCTCCTTTATTTTTTCTTTATTATATTCAATTTGTGGATTTTTGTGTCCGAATCTCTGCTGTTCTTTTTTAGCTTTTTCCAGTTTTTCCTTCTTTTTTAAGATTTATTGTTCTTTTAGAGCTATTTCTTTTTTATTAATTTGCCTATCAATATCCCATAATGGAACTTTTGTATCTTTTCTTTCCATTCTTGCTGTTTCTCTAATTATGCGTACTTTAGTACAAAAATCTGGATTACCTAAAGATAATAACCTGTTAAATAGCCATTCAGAAAGATCTGGTGCTTTTGTCATTGCAGGATTTACCCCCGCAAACATAACTAGTAAATATGGTCTATTAATTCTTAATACTTCAGCAGGTGTAAGTAGTGCTCTTTGTATTAAACTCATAGATTTACTTTTATTTATAGAACTTCCACCTATATTTCCAGAATTACTTTCTGAATAAGATGAGCAAGTATATGTTCCGAAGTTTTTTTGAGATTTTTTCTGCTGTAGTATCATTAGACGTTTTTAAATATGTCCAAATATGACAATTATCTAAAATATTCTGTGCAGTATTTTCATCATATTTGCTGTTCAATTGTGAAAAAGACTGCAAAAACAAATTAAAACGTATTTTTCGTCCTCCACCTACTGTAAGAAATCCGACCGAAAATTAGGTATAGCTGAAAAATTTCCGAAATTCGTCTAATATGAAATTAACTCTATTTTTTAATGCTCCACCACCAATATCTGCAATATTTACTAATTGTTGATATATTTGATTTACAAATAATGAACATAATGAATAAAATGTAAGTTTTTCATCAGGTAAAATCATATATAGAATAGTTTTTTTATTTGCTAGGTCTTCTGCTCTTATTTCTGTTTTTGATGTCATAGATGCTATATATTCATCAGAAAACAATACTAGTGTATTTAATGCAGAAGTAAAAAAAGAAGATCTTGTTTTACTTGGAGCAATCGAAGCAGGTGCAAAACTTGCTATTGCAGGATGATTTGGGTTAGCCTCTCTTGTTTCACTTCCGTTTCGTATATCTTCTAAAAATTTATCCATAAGCATTGTCCCATCTGCTTGTTCCTTACACATATTTGATAAAAAGTAATATACATTTGCTATATTTTTAAATTCATCTGATGCTTCCATACAAACAGACATAATTCCTGTTTTTATAGTACTTTTTTCTCCATCGTTCCAGATTTTCTCTCCGCTTTGCCTCACCTACTAAACTTTCACAAATATCAGATGCTTTATTTTGAGCTTGTGCGATATTTCCTCTTCTTATTTCATCAATAACTGGCTGTAAAAAATTATAGCAAGAACTACGCATAGGATTTTTAAAATCTAGGGTAACAACATTGTATCCCAGTTGTTTCAAGCCTCCAGATGTATATTCAAAAAGTTCCCCGCTTAGGATCACTTATTATCATTGACTCACCTGCTAATGCACAATTATATATACTCTCAATAACTAAACATCTTGTTTTACCACTTCTTGTAGAACCTACTGTTAAGGTATGTACATTATCTCCTACAAAGTATATATCTTCTACTTTTCTGGATTTAACAAAAGGGAATTTAGATACTCTACTAAATACTCTTCTTTCTCTTCTTCCTAGTACAATTCCACCTTTTTTAAATACTCGAGATTTATCTGGTTCTATTGTTTTTTTGTTTATTTTTCCAAACTCATTTTTTATCTCTTCTTTTAGCTTCTCTTCATCAATAATTTCAGATTCATTTACATTTTTATATGGAATTGAGATATTTTTTATTGCTTTTGTTTCTTCATCTGCATTATATAAAAGTTTTCTAATCGTAGAATTTTCAGAGTCTACTGTATTTACATTAAAAACTTTACTAAATTCTTTTTTATTTAGCCACCAACTTGAACCTTGTTGAGTTTGTTTATCTCCTATCTTAACTGGAATTTCTATATCATCTGTTACTTTATATACATTAGATTTGTAATCTTTTAAACCAAACCATCTTTTATAATTCGCTACAAAAACAAGTAGTCCAAACATAGAAAAAATTATCCAGAACATCTGATTAACAGCTTCTACTTCAAGTAATCTTTGTATCATAATTCTAGGTGTTACAAATAAATCTATCATATTTAGCAATTCTTCTTGTGGAGCATATACTAAAGATAATATATTTGCAATTACACATGAAAGAGCTACAGACGTTATTGTTACAATAATAGTAAAAACAATATAAAATACAACATTTCTACTTAGTTTCATTATATTTATCCTCTCATTTATTGAATTTAGCTTTTTATATAAATTTTTATTTGCTCCTTTTAAAAGACTTAATTTATATTAAGTCACAGATAACTATTAGTCTATACCTATATTTCCCTTGTATACAAGTAACTAATGTAAGTTGTGAAGCTTCACTCTCTTCTAATACTGATAGTTCCTTTTCATTTACTTCTTTTATTTCTCTGACTTTAAATGAGTAAGTAGTATTATAATAAGTGTAATATACTTTATCTCCTATATCTAACTCGTCTAATTTATCAAAATAAAAATTTCCAGATTGATAGTTTCTTGTATTGTTATGTCCTGCTAGTGCTATATTTCCATTTTGTAGAGCTGTACCTTCTATATGCCCTACATATTTACTTAGTGTAATCGTATCAGAACCTTCTCTTATTGGTGCAATAAGGTTATCTAGTTTTGGTATTGCTATTTGCCAATCATATTTAATTTCTATAGTATCTATTTCATTATTATTTTGTTCTATTGTTTTTATATCTACTGTTTCTAGTATACTAGGTTCATCTATATATAAGTTTTTATCAAATTTATAACTAAATGCTAAAGCTATACTAATAGACAATATTAGAATCACAGTAAAAATTATTTCATTATTTATAATTTTTTTCATAAACTCGTTACCTCTTTTCACTTAAAATTTGAATTCTACATTTTGAGAAGTAACCTTTATAGTCTTAACTTGACTATTTAGCTTTATATAAACTGTCTTTCCTTGTAATCTTGAATAACTTAAATTATTAATATGTAGTATAAAATTATTTTCCTTTATATTTTTGGTACTATCTATTGTTATAGTAGCTTTGTCTTTAATCTTAGCTGATTTTATTTTTATTAATCCATGTTTTCTAGTGTTGTAAATTGTAGCATTAGGTGTTACAAAGATTCCAATTACACCTAAAATAATAACTCCTCCTGCAATTAATATTGGAACTGTAGGTTCGATTTTCTTCTCTTTTTGAACTATAGGTTCTTCTTTTTCAGTATAAGTTAAAATGTAATCTTTTAAAACTTCCTTTTCCTCTACTTCTCCTTGATATATTGGTCTTACTTTAAAAGTATCAGAATTTTTAGTTCTTATAATGCTATTATATAAAGCTATTCCATTGTAAGATAGTGGTACAGTAGTTTTATCTATGTTTGATGTTTTATTTACTATCCATTTTACATTAATAAGTACATATTCTCTTCCATTTATAATCCTCGTTTTTGCTATTTGTTCTAAATCATTTGTTGGTAGATTATCAAAATTTATATATTGATTATCAATTTTTTCACTATATCCATTATCTATAGTATCAATACTAAAATCTATTAAATCTAGCTCTCCTTTATATACATCATCTTCATATTTGTATATACTATCAAATTCTATTTTCAAATATTCTTTATTGATATTATCTACAATCTTCTCTTCGTTTCCCAAAATACTCTTTATTTCTTTTCTAGGTTTAATTTCTAGTTGTTTTAAATTGCTATATGTATATACTTTTCCATCTTGTATTATTTCTTTTTGGATTTGACTTTCATTGAGAATACTTTGTGATTTTATTTCCTTTGTTATAGTATCTGAAGAATAAACTGTTGTTGATATATAATTATAAGCTATTAGCATAAAAATAAAATACAAAATTAATTTAACTATTTTTCTCATATTTTTTATATCTCCTTCCATTTAACTTTTCCTTTTTTAGATTATATTTATTTATGATTTTTAACGTTTCTTTAGTCATTAAACACCTTTTATCTGTTTCCTTTATTAGTATTCCTAAAGCTTTCTCTTCCATATTAGCCTCCTAATCTTTGCTTTTTCTAATCCATAATAAATATCACATAATCGCACTAATTAATTCAAAAAATGTCTCTCTTAGTATTTCATTCATTACTATTGTAGCTCCAATAGTTGATAATCCAAATAAGCCAATATAAATTACAATCTTAAATATTATTCTAATAAAATTGCTTGAATAAAAAATAACCTTATCTATAGCCTTTTTTTCTTCGATTACTACTTTATTATTATCTGATATTCCATACCTTTTTCTTAAATTTTCTTCTTTTTCCTTTTGTTTCTGTTCTTGTTTAAATCTTTCATAATAGCCTTTATTTTTCATATTCCTCTCACCTTTTGAATTTTTTTAAAATATTATTTATCTTAAATTTACGTTTCTTCTCGGATTCTTCTTCAAAATAAGAATCCGAAAAATACCTTCTTAAAATATTCTCTAAATACTCTTTAGATTTTAGTTCAAATGAATCTTCTTGTATTTCATTAAAATAAACGTTAAATTTCCCCATCTGAGATTTAATCTCTTTGTAATCTTCCTTTTTTACAAAATTATATATAAAATATAATCTATCTTGTTCTTCTGATAATCTTACTTTTTCAAAAGTCTCTGAAATATACTTGTATTCCCAAGGGCAATTTCCCATTATAATAAACTTAATATCTTTATTTAAAAAAGACGCGAGTTCTGTATCTGTTAGTTCTCCTATTTCTCCAAAATCATAGATGTAAAAATCATATTTTTGTGCTACTATATCTCCTATTTTAGACAAATCATAAAACATTTCCATTCCACCAACTCTTATTTCTCCTGCAGACATAAAATGTTCTATTCCCATATTGTTTCCAACTTGTTCTAAATCAGCTAAGTCGATTATATCCTTATGGTTATTTGCTTCAATTAAACAAGCTTTTATATTTGGTAACTCATTTAGAAAATGTAATAAATTAATTCCCCATGTAGTAGTTCCTATATGTCTTGTAATTCCTAATATTCCAATAGTTACATCTTGTCTTATTTTTCGATATTCAGTTTTATTAATTACTGAAGTATTAGATTTTTTTTTAGATAAAACTTCTATTCTAAATTGACTTGCCTGTGCGTAATTCATTCCCTTTTCATCTAAACATATTTTTAATTGGTCATACATTTTGTTGTCTGTTTGTGCAGTTACTAAATTGTAAATCCCCATATTAAAACATTCTGCTAAAATTTCATTTCCTCTTTTGAATCCAGAAGCTATTAATATAATTCTAAATTCATAATTCGTTCTTAATTTATCTAAATTCTTTAATATTTCATCGTTCGAACTAGAACCTACAAAAGCAGATAAATCCAATACTAAAAAATCAGTATTATTAATAGCTCTTAAATCTTCTCTAAAAAGCATTGTTATATTGAATTCATTTTCATATCTTGTTGTAACTATTATGTTATTTTCTTTTACTAAACTTTCTAATGAATTATTTAATGTTTTGCCAACATATATAAGTTTCTTTATTCTTTTTGTTTCTCTGTTTTTTATATCTTCGGTTAGTTCATTATTATTTTCAAATGAATACTCTATTTGTTTTTCCGTATTTTCATTCATATTATTTTAACCTCCCTCCTTCACATTCAAAAAAAGAGAAGGCACTTCGCTTTCTCTAAAAGTAAAAAATTCATATATACATATATTATCTATACTACAATTATAAACACAATAAGCTATATAAACAATGAAGTGATTTTGAACATTTTTTGAAGTAAGACATTAATCTTTGTTTTGTATTTTTTTATATTCATCTATTGTATAATACCTAGTATTATTTTGTTCTTTAAAATATTGATTAAGTTCTTTTTCTGTATTTATCACATTATAGTAATTATCATTCATATTAATAATTAAAGATTCTTGTATACTATTTTGAATTATTTTATTTTCTTTTTTTCCTTTATTTTTCATTAAAATTTGTACTGAAACAAGTAATCCTATAACTAAAACAAAAACTATTATTAATTTAATATTTATTTTCACCTCTTCGTTCATATATCTACCTCTTTTTCTTTTTTAATTCCATCTATCTACCTCTTGTCTAATAAGTTCCATTTCATTAATTAAATTATAATCTATGGTATTGTTGCCCTGTAAAGTTCTATTAGTATTTAAAGAATTATTTGTAATTACTACATTTTTGTTTAACTCTCTATTATTTATTCGTGTTTGTATATTTCTTGAAGAAAATACGAAAATACTTAAGACTATTACAAAAATTCCTAAACTTATACACTTATATATCTCTTTTTTTCTGCTATCTTCCATCTTCATAGTACTCCTTTAATTCTTATATATTCACATTATCTGGAACAAAAATCCAATACGTACTTCCATGTGACTTTGTCATTTCTTCTTTTGTAAAAACTCTTGTATTATAACCTCTTCCATAGGGCTTTTCTATTGCATTATATTTATTTGGATCTTTTACCACTATTCCACCATCTTCTGTAGCATATGCTAAAACAATATAATGTCCTCCTCCTGTAAAAATCCCTTTTAATTGAATGTCAATTACAGGACATCCTTTTTTTAGATATGAATACATCTCATCAAATTCTGATATTTGTTTTACAGTATAAGGTACTTTAAAATATTTAGTTCCTGCTTCAAAGATGCTTCCATAAAAACCACTACCTGGCAAATAATAATTTTCAAATCCTGGCATTTTATATAGTTCTGTTGGAGTAATACTTCTCCCTGTTATATGTGTTAGTACTATACAAAGAGACGTCGGTCCACACCCTGATTCTGCAAAATTTGAGTTTTTATATTTTAAATTTCTATAATCTGCTTGATAATACTGAATCCAACCATCTTGTCCTATAATTTCTTGATTTATACTATCATCGCTTTCCTCAGTATTGTATGTATCAACTGCATTTTTAAATACAATAGAAAATGTATAAGCACATAAAAGAATTACAATTACAATACTAGCCAATAAGATTTTATATTTTATCATCTTTTTTAAACTAGCTTTTGCACCTTCTATATAAAACATTGGATTTTCCATTTTATCTGCCTCCACCAGTTAGGAAAAATTTTTCCCATAATTGACCTATTATTCTGCAAAGCATACGTGACGTACCTATCCATAATAGACATTGTCCTCTAACTTTACCTGATAAAAGGTTTGTTTCTTCTGTTGTTAAATCCCATAATTCTTTTGCTTGTTGTAAATTTTTACCGTCCATTCCAAAAAATAATTTATATGTAGAATTATCAAAAAGTGCTTGTCCATATTGCTTTATATTCTCTGCTAAAAAGTCAACTATTGATTGTGTAATAACTACTAAAGAACAATTATATTTTCTAGCTCTTTTCGAAAAATTTCTTAGAAACTCTGCTCCTTGTGGCACTTTAGTATCTAAAAGTAAATAGCTTTCATCTGCAACAACCATATATTTTTCGTTTCTATCTCTAAACGCGGAATTTTGTAAAAATCGTAACATATTAAAATATTGACAAGACTTAACATTTTCTTTTGAACCTTCCATATTAGATGTATCCAGAACAATAAATCTAGAGTCGTCTTTTACAGTTGTATATCCATTAAACATTTGAGAATCTGCTCCGAATTGCAAGTTCTCTTATAATAGATTCTAAATTTTCATAATCTTCTTTTATTCTATCTGTAGCTTGTTCTTTCTTTTGTTGAAGTAAATTATATAAATCTTCCATTATCGGAAATTCTTGATTTTTTAGTAATGAAGTATCTGTTTCCCATGTTATATTAAATTTTTTATAAAGTTCTTCTAAAGTTTCATTTAAAATTGCTGTAATTCTTACAGATAATTGGTCTTTAAAATATAAGCCAAAGAAAATTCCTAAGTTCTGAAAATGTAGAGCAAGAGCTGACTTTTTACTATCCTCATCTGAGTCATAATTCAAATCAATTGTAGCTAAATTATATACTTGTAATGGATTTATTCTCCCTACATCTTTCCCTATTCCTCCGACTACAATCTATCCATTTAGCCCCCTCTATCTTTTTGCACATATCTTTATACTCTTTTTCTGGATCTATAATTCCGTATTTTTGTTCCTGATATATATTCATTTAATATTATTTTCTTAACTGCATAAGATTTACCACCACCAGATTGACCAACAATCGCAAAATTCGAATTTGTTCTATCTGCCGATTTATAAAATGGATCTATTGCTATCATTCTCCCAGATTCATCAGAACCTAGATAATAACCTGTTTTATCCGCAAATCCAGCCCCAGCAAATGGCTCTCCTGCCATCAAAGTTCCAATTTGCATATTTTGTTTGCTATTTTTAAAAATATCTCTATCTTGCATTCCAAATGGACTTACTTGCCTATAAGCCTTATCCATATTAAAACTGCATATTCTAGCTCTTAGTCCTAA
>JAGATI010000041.1 GCA_017621295.1 Clostridia bacterium
GGATCATTTAATAATTCTTGTATTGCTCCCATTTCATTCTTCTTTAATAATTGCATTTTTAAATTTATCTTTTCTTGTAGGTCTGCAAATCTTTTATATTGTTCTAAATTATCAAATTTCCTTATTCTTCTTTTACCTGTTTCAGAACTATAAATTAGCCTATCTTCTGCCAAGAATCTGAATCCATCTGTATATTCACTTACATTTTGTAAAAATGGATCTTCAATTTCATCTTTTCTTCTTTGCACGTAATTATTTACTGTTTCGTTAACTAATTTAAATAATTCATCAGATGCTATCGGTTTTAAACCTTCTAGATATTCAGGTGATAGTATTCTATTTAAAACCTCTATTTCTGAATAATTTCCATTTTCTAGTATATTTTTTATATCTCTTTGTATTTTCCTTTTTATTCCTTCTTTTATAAAATTAGAAACACATAATCTTACACATTGCTTCATCAAATGAGTACTTGGCTTAAACCTTCTAATATATTGCATTTCTAACATAGCATTTAATGTACTTATAACAGCATCTTTATTCTCATTTTGTTTTGTCATATATTCAAAATCGCTTTCAATTTTTGGTTTTATAGCTTCTGTTAAATCTTTTACTGTTGGTTGTCTTCTAAAGCCTTTTTTATTACATGGCTCTTTTGATTCAACTATTGCAGGAGTTTTTGTAGTATCTTTTGGAATTCTTGCTTTCATATATACCATCCTTTTAAATTTAATATTTCAATACGATATATTATAGCATCTTTCTATGTTTATGTAAAGTATTTTTGTATACTTTTTCTATGCATATAATTTATTATTATAATATCGAATTTCTTTTTCAAATCTGACAAACTACCTTTATTATTAAAAGCTATATACACTTAATAATCTGACTCTCTCTCTAAATCTAATTTTATGTCACTTTTAGTTGTTAAATATTTAACAAAAATTCCTTGTGCTATTGCTTCTCCATACTTAAAGTTTAACACTTCTGTTCCATCATTTTGAATTTTAATAAAAATATGTCCCTCATTATCTTTATTATTATAATAATCCGAATCAATAACTCCTACTTGATTTACTAATCTAACATTATGTTTAAATCCCATTGAACTTCTTATCACTATTAATAAAACTTCATCATCCTCAAAATATGATTTAATTCCTGTTTGTAACTTTACTATTTCTTTTGGCTTTATTTCTAAATCTTCAAGGAGATAAAAATCATAACCTGCTACGGTTATAATATATACCCTCCCTATTTTTTCTCTATCTTTTTTGTATTTAGTAAAAGCTCATCAAAATCTGAAATATAAATTTGATCTTGTACAATTCTATATTTTTCGAATTCTGTTTCTGCATGTAACTTTGCCATTTCTGCTGATATTTTTCCATTATCTTTTAAAACCTCATGATCCCATAATTTTAAAAATCCATTTAATCTTTCTTCCCAATCTGCCATTGTCATTGGAATATGCCTCATTGCTTGCATCTCCGCCAAATCTAAATATGCCGAAACCATTCTTTCTAATTGAGCAATTTCATTTTCAGATAAATAATTTTTAGCAATTACAACATCATATTTATGTATTTTACTGTTTGGTGACCCCTCCCATGAAGTTAAGCCCATATTTTCCTTTTTATGGTCTGCTCTATTATAAATAATCTCAGCAGCAGTATTCCCTGACACAGCATAGTGAAGTTTATTTTGAACGGAAGTAAAAAATCTAATTGTTACCTTCGCAGTTTTATCATAATCTATTGAAGTTGCATATATGTCAGTAATTTTTTGATAAAATTTTCTTTCCGACATTCTTATTTCTCTAATTCGTTCTAATTGTTCTTCAAAGTATTTTTCAGTTAAAATTGAACCACCATTTTTTAAACGTTCGTCATCCATTACCCAACCTTTTATTGTGTAATCTTTGACTATCTGATTTGCCCATTTTCTAAATTGTACAGCTCTTTCATTATCAACTTTGAAACCAATTGCTATTATCATTTGAAGGTTATAATGAGCCACATTTCTTGAAACCTCTCTAGTACCTTCTTTTTGAACTATTAGGAATTTCCTAATAGTTGAATCTTTTTCTAATTCATTATCTTTATAAATATTTGATATATGTTCATTTATTGTTGCTACATTTACTCCATAAACCGCTGCTAACATTTTCTGAGTTAGCCATATATTTTCGTCCTCATATCTAACTTCTATTGCTTCAGGATTATCTCCTACTGCTGCTATATAAGTTAAATATTCTGCAGCGCTTGATCGAATTGAAATTTCATTTTTCTTTTTAGGCATATATCATATTCACTTCCTTTTACTATATTTTATAAGTCATTATTTCCATGTCATTTCTAGAATTTGTAATTTGTGTTGCACCTTTATAATTCACTAAATACCTCATCTGACTTTTTTCTAATATTTAAAATAGACTTATTATCAAAAAATGTACTTTTCGGATTTATTTGTACTATTTTTGCATTTGGTTTTATATGATTACCATAAGACCAATAATATGAGCCATTTGCACCGATTACAATAATAAGTTCTGCAAGTTCTATCCATTTTCTTGCTTTTTCTGCTTCTGGTATTAGTTGTCCTACATGAGCATATACAGGAAATGCTCCAATAACTCCTCCACATTCACATTTAGGTACTTTTCCGTTATTCCAAATATGAATATCATTGTATCTCTTATTACATTTTAAACATTTATTTACTGCAAAACTTCCTTGTATTTCTGCGACATTTTTTGAACCTGCTAATTTATGTAAATGGTCTATATTCGTTGTAATGATTCCTTGAATTTTATTTTCTTTTTCTAATTCAGCAAGTTTTTTATGAGTAATATTTGCTCCATTGTTAAATATTGGATTTAAAAATGATTTCCATACTGCTTTATAGTACCTCTTTGGTGCTAATTTTAATAAAGTTACTGAACTCATCTGTAATACTGTTCCTAAATTCCAATGTTCAACATCTCCAATACCTGATGACATAGAAACTCCTGCTCCTGTTATAACAACTGTATTTCTACTCTTATCAATGAGTTCTTTTAGTTCTTGTATTTGACTATCCATAATATTGTTAAACCTCAATTTTATTTGATATTCGCTCTATTTTTTTACTAATAGCAATATATTGTTCTATTTCCTGTTCATCTAATTCTTTTATAACATTTTCAATAAATTTTATTGCATCTTCCTTTTTCTTTATAATATTGTCTTTTCCTTTGTTTGTAATTGAAATAATACTTTTTCTTTTATCTGTGGAATCAACATTTTTTTCTATTAGTTCTTTCTTTTGTAATGTATTTATTACTGCAACAATTCTAGGCATTGTAACTCCCAACTTTTCACTTAACTCACTTTGACTAACATTACTTTTTACATTTAATAGATATAGTAAAACTCCTGATTCTCCTTGTGAGATATTAGATGATAATTCTCCAATATATTTTTTTCTTTTTGTTAGTGTTTCAAATATTTCTTCTGCTTTTTTATTATAGTTCATACACATTTTACTCCCATTCAAAATTCTCTTTTCCTGCTCCTAATTCAAAATGGTACTTTATTAACCCTACATTACTTCCTGTAAATATTCCATTATCACATTCTATTTTTACTTTATTTTCATTTCCTATAATCATAAAGTCTTGTTTGTTTAAAGCTGTTGGAGCAAGTAAAGCCGAATCTACACCATTTATAAACCAAGCTGGAATTATTGTTCCGTTATATTTAGAAACATCTTCAACAGCTTTAGACTTATGAGAAATACCCTGTGTTTGACCATATCCAATAGCAATTATTCCAGTAACTTTTTTATTATCAACATATTTAGAAACACCTCTATTAAATGTTCCTCCAACCCACCAAGTGTTAAGTCCTAAAGTTTGAGCATATAGCATTATATCACAACCTGCATATCCTAATCTTTCATCTAAACTACTAGAATTATCTCCTGCAAGTATAATAAAATTATTTACACCTTTTGCCAATATTAACTTTATTATGCTACTAACACCTTCTTTATTATTAACCATTAATTTCATATTTAGATTATGAGCCTTATTATTTATTTCAATTCTCTGTTCTATTTTATTAATTAACTCATCTGACAAAGATTTATCAGTATATTTGCGAACCATGTGCCTTTTTTGCATAGCTTCTTTTAAATCCATTACTAATACCTCCTTAATAATTGCTTAATACTATTAAGTAATTTATCATATTATAGTAGATTTGTAAAGATATATGCAAAAAACTTAGGAAAGTTTTATATTTTCCTAAGTTTAATCATATAGACTTATTGTAAGTTGTCGCTGAGATGTTATTAATTATATTAACATATTTTTTCTATCTAATTGCAAATTATAAAATTTAGAATTCTCTAATTATACTTTCTTTATCTGTTACACCTACAAAAGTTTTTGTTACTTTTCCATCTTTCATTATAATCATCGTAGGTATGCTCATTACATTATATTTTATAGCTAATTCTTCATTTTTATCTACATCCACTTTTACAAACTTGATCTCATTATGCTCTTTTGCTATTTCTTTAATAATTGGTGTCATCGTTTTACATGGACCACACCAAGTTGCATAAAAATCAATAAAAATAGTCTCATTTGCACCTATTACTTCTTGTTCAAATTGTTCCATACTTTCGATTTCCATTATCTCTGCATTATCTTCATTCTTAGCATTTTTCAAAGTATTTTCTTGTATTGTTTTTTCTGTATTTTTATTTATGAAATAATTATAAATAACTGTTACACTTATTAATACTACTATAAATAAAACAATTTCAACTATTAATTTTATCTTTTTATTCATTTACCAGTCCTCCTAAAACATTAGTCGTATTCCACTAAAAATTAGTATTATTCCTGCTATTTTATTGATCATATCATAATGCTTTTTAATAAAATCAAATGTATTTTTCAATCTTTCTAAAAATACAGATGTTAAAATAAATGGTATTCCTAACCCTATCGAAAAAATAAATAGCATAATACCACCTTTTAAAATGTTTCCTGATGTAGAACTTATCATTAATGCACTACTCAAAAATACTCCTACACATGGTGTCCAACATACAGAAAAAATCATTCCAAATAGTATTGCTGAAAAAAAGCTTAATTTATCTGTATTCTTTTTTATTCCTTTAGACTTATTTAATATTTTTATATTCAATATTCCTATATAATTCAGTCCAAATAAAATTATAATAATTCCAAGTATAATATTTATATATCCACTATTAGCTGTTATTAATTTTCCTAATGTACTTGCAAATATACCTAATAACACAAAAATAATAGTAAAACCTAATACAAAGCCTAAAGAATTTATAACTACTTTTTTTAGGTTTTTATCCTCCCCTGCAAAATAAGACACATACATTGGTAGCATTGGTAATACACAAGGCGATAAAAAAGATGCTAATCCTTCTATAAATATAACAAAAAAATCCATTTTTTCTCCTTATATAAAGTTTATTCGTTCTACTTATCCATATTTTCCAATACTAATGCTTTTTTAGGACAAAAATTCGAGCATTTACCACATCTTATACATTTATCATAATCTATTTTAGGTGCTTCAAAGTCTTTTTGACTTAATGCTCCAACTGGACAAACCTTCACAGCTGGACATTTGTGATTTTTTGGGCAATTCTCTAATATAATTTTTAATCTTCTCTCCATAAATAAATCCTTTCTTATTTACAATAGACTTTTTATTGTACTATCTAATTCAGACTTTGAGCAAAAGCCTACAATATTTTTTAAAACTGCTCCATTTTTTAAAAATATAAGAGTTGGTATGCTCATAATATTATATTTCACTGCTAAATCCTGATTTTCATCTACATTTACTTTACAAACTTTAACACTATTTAAATATTCATTTGCTATTTCCGAAATAATTGGAGATAACATTTTACATGGACCACACCAAGTTGCATAAAAATCAATTAAAACTAGCTTATCTGTATTTGTAACTTGTTCATCAAAATTACTTGAATTTAAGTTTATTTCACTCATTTATTTTTCCTCCTTAATCAATCGTTTTGTAATAAAGCATACAATGACAATATCCTTCAAAATTAGGATCTTGAATCTGCTCTTTAAATTCTTTACACATACATTTGGTATCATCTGTTTTTTCTGTTCTACAAGGACAATAACCACCTGTTTTTTTCAATCCTTCTTTTATAGTATCTACAATTTCCTTATTTGGATTTAATTTCACTGCCATAATTGTGCCTCCTTTACTTATAAATTTTTCATTTTATTTTCCTCCTCCATGTACTTACATTTTTTACATTGTGGTAACTGATCATCATTTTTATTATTATAATATACACTAGACCATTTACAGATATTTTGTAATATCGGTACTACAGATATTCCCTTTTCTGTTAAAGAATATTCTACTTTTACTGGAATGCAATCATATTGTGTTCTTTTTATAATGTTATTCTCTATTAGTTCTTTTAAAGATACTGCTAAAACTGCATCAGTTATATTGGTCATTTCATTTCTTAATTCACTATATCTTAATTTTTTATTTTGAGCTAAAACACATATTATTCTTGATTTCCATTTTCCTCCAAATATTTCTAGTCCATATTCTAAAGGGCATCGAATATCTTTTTCTAGTTTCGGTTTATACATTATAATCTTCCTTTCATTTAATAAAATATCATGATTCTGTTATTTTTTCAAGTTACTATTGAATTTATTAGTTACTTATAAAGTTAATATTTTATTTCATTTTTATTTTCTCTTACATAATTAAAAGAATCCATAACCACTGGATTCTTCTAATTTTTATTTTGGTTCGATATTAGTTTCTAGTATCTTTTTAGCATAAGAACATTCTGCAATAAGTTTCTTGTTATATTTTTTTGAATTTTCAATAACACATTTCACTAATATTTTTGCAATTCCATGACCTTGATATTTTCTGTCTACTCCAGTATGAATTATATTCCATATATTCTCTAATTCTTTAAATTCACATTCACCAATTTCAATATCGTGATCATAAGCTACTGCTCTATTTTCTTTTCTTATAAATTTAATACTAATCATTTTTATCCTCTCTATAATTTGTAATTTTGCGTTACTTTATATTTTTTCATTATCTTTCCAAAAATCATAAATTACATTAGCAAGTTGTTTTGAATTATCAATATTTACTTCGTGTCCTGCGTTTTCGATAATTTTAAATTTACTATTTTTTATAACTTTATTTAACTGCTTTGCACTTTTCATATTTATATTATCTTTTTCCTTTTCTCCACATATAATTAGTGTATTGCTTTTTATATTTGGAGCTTTTTCTGGAATAGATAAATTTTTCATTGAATCTAGTAAACTAATCATATCCTTTTTAGGACAACCCATCTTTTCAAATATTCTTTTAGGCATAAATTTATAAATAATATTTTGGATAGTAAATATAGTCTTTGGTATTTCGTATGGTGTTCCTATCAGTATTATTGAATTTACCTTTTCTGGAAATTCTGATATATAATCAATAGCTAATACTCCACCTAATGAAAGTCCTACTAGATTTAATTTTTCGTTAAAACTATTACAATAATCAGCAAATGTTTTATACATATTCTCATAATTTACTTGATAATTTTTTACAATAGAAAACAAATTAGGCGTTTCTACATTTATCCCATTATTATTATTTAATTGCTTTTTTACTTCATTCCAACTTGTTTCATCTTGTCCTAATCCATGAACTAAAATATTTGTCATTTCTAAAATCTCCTATTAAAATTTTTTGCTTTATTTATATAACAATATTTTCTGGAATATCACTATTTTTTCAAAGTGTTCGTAATATTATTAGTATTATTTTTTATTGTATTTGTATATATAATCAAATATGCTATCGCTACAAGAAATCCAGCAATAACATCACTTGTATAATGAACACCTAAATAAATTCTACTTATTCCAATACTTACTATCAATATACTCAAAAAAGTAATTAGACTGATTCTTATATATTTATTTTTGATATTTTTATAGACTAAATATATCAAATATCCGTAAAAAGCCATACTTACCATTGAATGTCCTGATGGCAAACTATATCCACTTTCATCTATAATTCTAAATTCTGTCGGTCTTGGTCTTTGCAATATTTGTTTTAAAGTATAGTTCGTTATGGTGGATATACCTAAATTCAATAAAATACTTATTCCTATTTTTCTATTTTTTATTACAAATAATAAAAATATAGAAAATCCTATCAACCAGTATGCAGATCCAAAGTTTGTGATAAATTTTGCAACAGGTGTAATAACATCTGATATTAGATGTAGTGAAATAAAATTATACCACTTAGCGTCAAATACCATAATATCAGAATCCATTACATCTTCTACTAAGAATATAAAACTAATTACACAAATAAATAAAATTATCCATTTCCAGTTTTCTAATAAAAATTTTTTTAATTTTTCCATATATTGTTTTCCTTTTGTTATCTTTCTGTTTCATTTTTATCTATTCTTATATTTGTTGTTTGAAAGTCATTTATTTTTGCTATATTTAAAGTGTTCGAATAATTAGTAGATATATTATGAGTTTTTTTCATACCTAATACTTTGTCTAATTCTGCTATCATAACAGATGGATTAAGTAGAGAATCCTCACAATGCCCTTTACCTTGAAAGCATTTTATTTTAGAGTTAGGATAATTGTTCCTAATATATTCTGCTGTTTTCTTTGCCAACAATTCGTTTATTTTAGTACCATAATAGTAGTAAACTTCTGTATTTGGAGTATCTATATCACTTGGCAATTTATAACTTCCAATTTGTCTTATATAATTAGTAATTGTTGTATCAGACATATTATCAATCATTTCTAAAAAAACATCCAACTTATCTTCAGGAATAATAGAATTAACTGCTTGTGCAACAACTCTTTTATCTCTTGCTTGTGTTTTGTGAGTAAGCATAAGATATTGTTTTGTCATCATTAAAGTCATTAGCCTATTATAAGAAATTAAAGGTGAACTTTCTAAAATAACTTTATCAATATCTAATTTTTTATTTTGCCAAATTTGAGATGTTAAAACACCACCCATAGACATACCATAAATTGCAAATACATTATTTCCATAACGAGAAATAATATAATCTTCTATATCTTTTGCACTTTCTTCAAAAGAAACAAAATCTTCTTTCCTATTTGGATTATGCCCTTGTAATATAGGAACTATAATTTGATAGTTATTTTTATAATGTTCAATATATTTTTCCCATATTTGATATGGTGTTTCAAATCCGTGTATTAAAATTATTTTATCTTTTTCTTTATTTCCAAATTCTAATATTTCCAATAGTTTTACTCCTTTTAAAATTGTAATTCATCTTTCTATTTCTTCTTTAGCTTTTAATCTAAATTCATATATTTTATATAGTGATTCTGATATTTTACCACAATATAAATTTTCAAATATAAATTTTGTTATTCCTTTTAAATTATTTTCTTTATTTCTAATCAAATATTCTCTAACAAATTCTAAATTTTCATTCAATCTTGTAAAATCACTAGGATTATTCATTCCCCATTTTACACTTGCATTCATCTGATTAACAGGACTTTTTATTTTAGAACTTTTTACTGCTTGTTTTGAATAAGCATCAAATACAATAGTTGCATTACCAAATCTTTCATTTATACCTTTTAATAACTGTTGTATTTCATCTTCTGATAAATACATTGTTAATCCCTCTGCAACAATTAAAATATTTGAACTATCTGTTTTAATTTCATTAAGCCAACTTAAATCAGTAACAGATTTTCCTATCATTCTATAACTGTTATTTTCCGTATAAAATTTTTTTCTTAATTCAATTACACTCGGAAAATATACATCATACCATTTATTAGTTTTACTATCTATTCTTAAACATCTGGAGTCTAATCCACAGCCTAAATGAATAATAGTTGTATCAGAATTTTGACTAATATATCTAGTACATATCTCATCAATTACTTTTGCTCTAACAGCCATATACATTGATAACCATTTAGATTGTTTTAATTCATTAAAATCAAATTTTACTTTACTTATTATTTCTTCTGCTTTTGGATCTTTAATAAATAAATGATTTTTGCTCATCAATGCTTTTCCATATAGTGGTATAAATAATGTTTTACTTTCATTATTCAACTCCATAATTACTCCTACTTTCTAATTTTAATTTGTACTACTTATTTATTTCTTTTTCTAAATCTCTCATATATCTTTTTTGATGACTTTTTAAATATGGCTTTGATAGTAGTTTCATTATAAAATTATTTGTTTCTATTTCTTCTGTAAAATCTAATACTACCTTACCATTATCTAATTTTTTAAATATACCTATCCATTTACCTTTAATATTAGTGTTTTCAATATCAAATTTATATTCTTTTAAATTAACTTTTGAAGTGATAGTAAAATAAGTAGGATAATTATTTTTAGCATATTCTATAAAGTGTTTATCATCAACTATTTCTATTTTTGACAAATCACTTCTCCAAGTATAATTTGTATTATCAGTAATAATACTCCATAACTTTTTTATATCACAATTAAATTCTTTTTTGATATTTGACTTAACCATATTTAACTCCTAAATTGTAAGTTGTCGCTTAGATATTATTAAAATTTTTTGTTTCTTTTACTAACTCATCAAAGTCTGAAATATAATTTTTATCTTGTATAATTCTATATTTTTTGTACTCATCTAAAGCCAATTTATCTGCTATTTCTCTTTTTATTTTACCATTATCTTTTAAAATGTTATATTCATTTATTTTCAAAAATACTTCTAATTTTTCTTTCCACTCTTGCATTGAAATAATCTTACCTAGTTTTACTTGTCTTTCTGCATAGTCAAGATACATAGATACTAAATTATTTAATTCTGTAATTTCTTCTTGTGAAAGATAGTTTTTAGCTATTGTTACATCTGTTTCAAGTATTTTTCCATTTGGTGCATTCTTCCAAGTTGTTAA
>JAGATI010000207.1 GCA_017621295.1 Clostridia bacterium
GCTGCTACCACTATTGTATTTAGCTCTTCAATATTTTCTATATCATTCATTATTTCTTCTTGTTCATTAAACTTATCAAAAACATATATTACATCATTATCACTACTAATGTATTTTTTTAATTCAAGTATTTCTAAATCAAATCCAAAGCCATTCTTTAACTCATATAATCTTTCATCTGCATCATCTATTACTACAATAACCCCTAACTTCTCATTTAAAATTAAACTTGTTATCATATCATCAATATTTCTATATGTTGTTTTTTTCATATAATTATCAATTGATATTTTTTCATTCTCTAAGTAACCTATTATTTCTTCTTTTATTTTTATAAAAGAATCCTTATAATTTAAAAAGAAATTCATTATTTGAGGAGCAATATGAGTTTTTATACTATGGTTTCTAACTTCATTTTCAACCAAATATAGTCTAGGATTGCTTTCTATTGTAAAATCCAACAAATATCCATCAGGAATAGTTCCTTCATATTTCCTATTAGGTTTCAATAATGCTTTTATATCAATATATATTGTTTTCTCCCCAAATATACTTTTTGCATTTTTAACTACATCTCTCTCAAATAAAGTTTCATTATCCTCAAAACTATATTCAATATACTCTTTATTTTCATGTATAATATATTTCAAACTTGTTCTCCTCACTTTAATAATACTTTCATATTTTATATCACAGATATACTTTTTTCTCAATAATTATTATAGAAATTTATTAAATTCCTACAAACCTCAGAATTATCTATACTCACATATTCTCTATAACATTCCTAAACAGCTCTCTACAATTATCATACGTAATTCTTTCTAAAGCCTCTCTAAAATCTAACAATTCTATCCCATCTATTTCACATTCTTGAGTCTTTATCTTTCCACCAACTTTTCTTGCAACAAAATATACAATTTCTTTCATATTTCCTTTATCTGTAACATATCTCATTGTATATCTTTTATTCTCTTCAACCTCTACGTCTATATTAGTTTCCTCTTTTACTTCCCTAATTGCTGTTTCCACCTCTGTTTCATCAGACTCAATATGCCCTTTTGGAAATCCCCAATGACCTTTTGTCTGCCTAACCAATAAAACCTTTCCATCTTCTATAATAATACATCCACATGATTTTTCGTACTCCATTTATTCTCTCCCTTCTTTATTTAGTTTCATAATTTATCTTTAATAGCAGTCATTTTTTTATTAGATATATCCATCTTTAATTATTTAAATCCATACAAATTTATACTTTAAGTTTATCATTATATAACTAAGTAAAAAGCTGATTACAAAATTTATAACCAGCTTTTTACATTTTCTCTCTATTTCTTAGGCATTAACCCCAATATTCTTCCCGCAAAATCCCCAAAATTTTGTGATTGTATAATAACTCTACCAGGACCAACTAATTTTGTTAAGAATAATCCTTCTCCACCTAAAAATATATTTCCTAATCCTTTTATTGTTTCAATCTCATATGAAACTGTACTTTCAAAACCAACTACATTACCTGTATCTACTTTTAATACTTCACCTGGAGCTAAAACTCTTTCTACAGGATCTCCATCTACTTCTAAAAATAGCATTCCATTACCTGTAGCTTTTTGTAATATAAAACCTTCTCCACCAAATAAACCTGCTGTAAATCTCTTTGTAAATGCTATTTGTATATCAACACCTGGTTCTGCACATAAAAATGCATTTTTTTGTATTGTAAAACCATTATTTTCTCCTACATTAATTGGTACAATATCACCTGGCACAGTAGTTGCAAAAGCTACTTTTGCTCCATCTACACCTGCTGTATATGTATTCATAAAAATAGATTCTCCTGTAAACATTCTTCCAAGGCTTTTCATTACTCCACCTCTTGCATTAGTTGTCATATTAACACCTTCTGTTTGCCAAGACATTCCTCCTCTTTGTGAATACATTGATTCTCCTCTATTTAGAGTAACTTCTACTACTGGTACTGTTTTTCCAATTATTTCATATCTCATCTTTATTTTCCCCCTCTTTTTTCTTATATTTGTTAAATATTATTATGTAATATATAGCATTATAATTAGTGCTATATATTTATATATAACATTAATAATTTAGTATTTCAATATTTGTGTAAAAAATCACTATTTATTTGTTACAGGTTAATGGTTTTTAAGTTAATATTTAACAGATAGAGCCAATAGTCCGGCTTTAGGTAGTCTTATATATTATAATAAAAAACAGTTCTTCCAAGGCGCTTTAGCATATGCCAGATTCACATTTTAGAGACACACTATAAACAGATACAGAAATGACGACTCAAGGTCAAAACTATTTTTTATTATAATATATAAGACTACCTAAAGCCTAATTATGAAATTTAAAACTATTAACCTGTAACATTTATTTTATCTTTTTAGCTAAAATTATATGCATATGCCAATGATGATTATTACCATTAACCATTTTGCCATCAAATTCCTTTTCTATTATATCACCTGTTTTCCCTTCTATCTCAAAATTTTCTAGCAACTTATAAATCTCATCTTTATTAAAAAAAGTCATTCCAGAGTTTTCTTTATTAAAATCATCATTTACACCAAATAAAGTAACAGCAATTCTACCTCCTATTTTTAATGAATTATCTATATTTTTCCACATTTCTTCAAATTTATCAGGAGAGCAAAAAGGCAAACTATTTATAGCTATAATTAAATCACTTTTTTCTTCTAACTTTAAATTTTCAAAACTCATCTTTACAATTTCTAGATTATCTTGCAATTCTTTTTTTAATTCTTGCTTTTTCTTATTAAATACATCTACTTCTTTATCAACTGCTATAACTTTCCAACCATTCTCTAATAAATATATAGCTTGATTTCCAGCACCACACCCCAAATCATATGCTATACCTTTAAACCTTTCAAATCTATTTACAGTTCCTTCTAGCCATACAGGAATTCTATAAACATTACTTGTCATCTCTTGAAAATTCATAAATGCTCTTTTACTTTGATTACAATTAGAACCTTTTACTTTATCAGCTTCATTCATAATTTACTCCTTTTCGTATATCTTATTTTAATACTACTTAATTTAAATTTCATCAACATCAATATTCAATGTTTTTAAAGTTATTATATAAAAAAATAAAATTCATGTAAACATTTTTATTATTCTTTTTTTACTTAAATATTGGATTTTATATCATTTTGTATTATATTATTAAATATAGTTATAAGGAGGTCAACATGGAAAAACGTGATTTATATGATATTAATAGAAATTTAACAGGAGAAACAATATTCAAAGATGAAAAAATCCCAAAAGACAGATACATTTTAGTAGTTCTTGTATTTATTCAAAATTCAAAAGGAGAATTCTTAATTCAAAAAAGAAGTATTCAAAAAGATGGAAAATATGCTTCTACTGGCGGACATCCAAAAACATCCGAAAATAGCATTCAAGGTATGATTACAGAAATAAAAGAAGAAATTGGTTTAGATGTTTCACCAGAAGAATTACAATTATTTTATTCTGACCGTGATGATGCCGACCAAGTATTCTTTGATTTGTATTATATGAAAAAGGATTTTGATATCCAAGGACTTGTTTTACAAAAAGAAGAAGTTGATTTCATAGAATGGGATTCTCTAGAAAAAATTTCTGAGTTACGCTCAAGAGGAAAATTTAAAAAAGAACATGCAGAAGCCTTCGATAGATTACTTCCTTTATTAAATAAACAAATTCATAGAATGAAATTATTAGAAAGACCTTTTAATAATATAAAAAATGGATCAAAAAAAGTTGAATTTAGACTATATGATGATAAACGTAAAAAATTAAAAGTTGGAGACTTAATAGAATTCTCAAAATTGCCCGAGCTTAAAGAAACATTTAAAGTAGAAATAACTAATCTATATAAAGCACCTACTTTTAAAGAACTATTTGAAAAACTTTATACAGATAAAATAGAAATTGAAAACAAAGTGAAAAGAATGTATGAAATATACTCCCCTGAAAAGGAAAAGCAATATGGCGTTTTAGGAATTGAAATAAAATTATTATAATAAGCTACCACTATCTCTAATATTTCTAAACTTCCCTTACTTTGTATTACTCATAGTAAGGGAAGTTATTTTTATTCATAATCACTACACTATAAATCTATTATTTTCAACAATAACATTTGTAACTTCTTCAATTGTCAAATTTGATGTATCCCAAATATATCCTACACAAACTCCTCCCAAACCAAGTTTGCCAAATCTAAACCTTTATTAGTTAACTTTATACTATTTTCATCTATTTCAATTAGTTCATTTTCTACAAGTTTATTTAATTCCCTTCTAAAAAGATAAATTGGATTATCTATAAATTTATTTTTAAACTCTGTAATATTTACTCCATCTATTTTTCTTAATCCAAGTAACATATACTCTTTTTTACTAGAATCTATGTCTTGAATCTCATGAACTTCTTTATTTTTTTCAATCTGCTCTTTGCTTATATTATCTATATACTTTTCTAAATTTTCTGTATTGGAATATCTTATATGGTTAATATATGAGTGTGCACTAGCTCCAAATCCCAAATATTCTCTTTGATTCCAGCAATTCATATTATGTTTAGATTCATATCCTTTTTTTGCAAAATTTGAAATTTCATAATGTATATAACCTTTACTTTTCAGCTGTTCTTTTACTCTCCAATACATCTTTCTTTCGAATTCTTCTTCTGGCAAAATTAACTTTCCTACACAAATATCTTTTGAGATTTTTGTTCCTTCTTCTACTATTAGAGAATATACTGATATATGTTCTGGTTTTAGATTAGTTATTGCTTCTATAGAATTATCAATATCATCTAAAGTTTGACCAGGAAGACCTATCATTAAATCTACATTAACATTTTCAAATCCTATATTTCTTGCAGTATTAAAACATTCTAGAAACTCTTCATATGTATGTATTCTTCCTAACATTTTAAGCAAGCTATTGTTTGCCGACTGTAGTCCCATACTTATTCTATTAATTCCTGATTCTTTATATATTTTCAATTTCTCTTCATTCACAGTTCCAGGATTTACTTCTATTGTTACTTCCACTTCTTTATCTATAATAAAATTTTGTTTTATAGTATCTAAGATATCTCTAACTAATTTTCCGTCAATTACAGAAGGTGTTCCTCCTCCAATATAAATTGTATCAATTATAAATCCATTTTTATCTGATTTATTTTCAATTTCCTTTTTTAAACATTCTATATATTCATCTATAAACTTTGTTTTATCACAAAATGAAACAAAATCACAATAAAAACATTTTTGCTTACAAAAAGGAATGTGTACATATATTCCTACTTTTCTCATCTATACTTTATTATCCTCTTCTTTATTTTTTCTAATTTCATCTGCAATTTCAGATATCGTTTTTAATCTATGGTTAACACCAGATTTCCCGGACTGGAACTTCTAACATATTTCCAAGCTCTATTAATGATGCTTCTGGATTCTTTAACCTGAGATTAGCTATTTCTTGCAAGTTCTTTGACAAATTCTTAAACTTATTTTTCTCTTTTATTAATTTAATATCTTCAATTTGCTTTAAACTTGCATTAATTATTTTATTTAAATTAGCTGTTTCACAATTTACTATTCTATTAACATTATTTCTCATATCCCTTACAACTCTTATTTCCTCAAATTTCAAAACAGAACTGCTTGCACCTATAAAAGCTAATAAATTAGATATTGTTTCTCCCTCTTTACTATATAAAGAATAACAATGGCTCTTATTTAATATTTTACATTCAATTTCATATCCTTTTAAAATATCTGCTATATATTCAGCATTTTCTTTTAAGGAAAAAGCCATCTCTAAATGATATTTGTTTTCAGGATTATTAATAGATCCTCCTCCTAAAAAAGCACCTCTCACTATTGATTTTATGCATATTTCGTCTTCCAACTGTTTATTTACATATATATTATCTTTTAAAATTAGATTTTCATCTTCTAAATTTACTATTTCCCCCAAATCTATTTTTTTTAAAGATATAGTATATATCTTTCCCTGAATATCAATTTCATGATTCATAATATTTAAATTACTAAGTAACTTACTAAAACGATTAATATTATACTCACTTTCTGTCGAGAATCTAATATTTTTCTTATCTATATTTATATTATTTGTTATTAAATAACCAATTAACTCTGCTTTAACACTTTGTTTATCCTTAAGTGTTGAAAGCTTACTTAATTCTTCTTTTACATTTGAAGAAAAAGACATTTATTTCACCTTCTTTTTAAATTTGCCATTAGGGACGGGGCATTTTGACAATATCTATACCATTTTCAAAATCTCCATGCTGTTACTCACTTTTCTTATTTTGTTATTTTACTATTCTCGCATTCTAGCAATAATAACCCTATCATTTCCAGCTAAATCTTGTATACATCCTATACTCTTATATTGATTTGCATTTTCTAATAATCTAATAACATCTTCTTTCTGATCATATCCTATTTCTAAATATATCTTTCCATTTGGCTTTAAATACTCTGGTGCATTTTTGATAATTTTTTTATAAAAATCTAATCCATCTTTTCCACCATCTAATGCTAAATGAGGTTCATTTTGAACTGGCTTTTTTAATGTATTAATAACTTCTGTTTTTATGTATGGAGGATTAGAAACAATAATATCAAATTTTCTTTTTTGCAAATTTTCAAATAAATCAGATAAAATAAATTCCATATTTTTATGTACCAAATTCTTTTCCGCATTTAATTTAGCAATTTGCAAAGCCTTCATACAAATATCTGTACAAGTAACTTTACATTCTTTTATATATTTGGCTAAGCTAATCCCAATTGCTCCACTCCCTGTACATAAATCTAATATTTCTATTTTACTTATTATTTCTTTAGAACTATCTTTAATAATTCCTTCATCTGTATCTTGATTACAATTATTAATAACTTCTTCTACTAATATCTCTGTATCTGGCTGGGGAATTAATACATTTTCGTCCACATAAAAATTAAGTTTCATAAATTCTTGATTATTAGTTATATATTGAATTGGCTTGCCTTCTATAATTTTATCAATATAACTTTTATATTCACTAACTTGATATTCTTCTAATTGTTTTTCACCACATGCAATTATAAAACTTTGAGATTGTTTTAAAACAAATTGCATTAATATTTTGCTCTGAATACTCGCATCATCTATTTCATTTTGAATTAATTTAAATTTACCTTCTTTTAATAATTCTTTTATTTGCACTTTTTCTCTCCTTTGGCTAGTTATTATTTACTATTTTCTATTATTACATAAAATATATTCTGAAAATGCATATGTTAACATTATCTCCTATATAAAATGCTGTAAATAGTAACCGCATATATACTATTTTCACAAATTTAATAATCTGATTAGAATAGTTACATTTTATCATACTCACAAATAAAAAAAAAGCCCCGCTTTAGCCGCAAGGTGAATGAAATTTTAAGGACCTGCTTTCACAGGTGGGTGCCTTCTTAAATGCTCCTGGGTTTCTTACATAAATGCAAGCATACACGCCACACCTAAAGCCAGACTCCCGTTTAATGTTTGTTGGTTCTAAAATCTCAGTCTACACGTACTATGCAGGGAAAATTAAAATCTATTTAAATATTTTCTAAAAAATTATTATAAAATTCTTGTTCATTTTTTATATTTGTCATCTTTCATTTGGTAACTATATATTAGCATATTAGATTTATATTTTCAAGAGTATTTTTCTCTAAAATATTAATTTAATATATCTGTTTTTCATATTAATCTTAGTTTTTTTAAGTTTTTCTAACTTTATCATATATTTTTATTATTTGTTATAAATAATAAATTATGCTATAATATATGAAATTTATTTTTTCTCTTATATCCTATAAAAAGTTTGCTTATTCTAACCAACAATTGTTTTACATCTCCACATTAAATCTTTTGAAGAGTCTTATATATTATAATAA
>JAGATI010000208.1 GCA_017621295.1 Clostridia bacterium
AAATTAAAAGAAATATTAGACATCAAACCAATCACTGAGCTAATATACAGATAAAAAAATTTAAAATAAGCAAATTATAGTGGGAATTTATGAGAGAAAAATTTGCCACCTATTACTTAACAGATACTTAAAATTAAAATTAAAATTATTTATATTGCATTTTAATTCATTCTATGATACAATGTTTTACAATATTAAGCGTTTTACAAGAGATTAGTACTAAGCTAAATTTTATATAGAGAGACTATGTGTGGTGGAAATAGTTTAAAATGGTTTAAGAATCTCCTCTTGAAGCTTTTAGCGAAAGCTAAACCAGGTTATGCTAGGTTATAAGCATTATTAAGTTATACATATATTTCATTATATGTATAAATTAAGGTGGCACCACGAAACTCTTCGTCCTTATGTTTTCATAAGGACGTTTTTGTTTTATAAAGTTTTATAGTATTTATATATTTTTAGGAGGTAATTATTATGGACAATGAAGTTAAAATTGGCAGAGTGTACAGACACTTTAAAGGAAATTACTATTTCGTAGAAGATGTTGCCTATGATAGTGAAACAAAAGAAAGAATGGTAGTATATAAAACATTATATGAAAGAGAAGATCATATAAGGACTTGGGTTAGACCAGAGAAAATGTTCTTATCCCCTATCCCAGAAAGACCCGATAATATAACAGGTCAAACACATAGATTTGAACTTGTAGAAGAATTAGAAAAAAACTACTTATAATAAAGAGGAGGAAAGATTATGATAGATATTAAATTTTTAAGAGAAAATCCGGATATTGTAAAAGAAAATATTAAGAAAAAATTTCAAAACCATAAATTAGTATTAGTAGACGAAGTTATAGAGTTAGACTCTAAAAACCGTGAAGTAAAACTAAATGGTGATGAATTAAGAAGCAAAAGAAATTCATTAAGCAGTCAAATTGGTGCTCTAATGAAAGAAGGAAAAAAAGATGAAGCAGAAAAAATCAAACTAGAAGTTCAAAAAATAAACGAAGAACTTGTAGAAAATGAAAAATTAGAAACTAAATTTTCTGAAGAAATAAAAGCTAGAATGATGAAAATTCCTAACATAATGCATGAGTCTGTTCCTATAGGAGAAAATGATAGTAAAAATGTAGAAGTAAAAAAATATGGTGACCCTATAGTTCCTGATTACGAAATTCCATATCACGCAGAAATTATGGAAAAATTATCTGGACTTGATTTAGACTCTGCAAGACGTGTCGCTGGAAATGGTTTTTACTATTTAATGGGTAATATTGCAAGACTTCACTCTAGTATATTATCATATGCAAGAGACTTTATGATTAATAAAGGTTTCACTTACTGTATTCCTCCATACATGATTCGTTCTGATGTAGTTACTGGAGTTATGAGTTTTGAAGAAATGGATGCAATGATGTATAAAATTGAAGGCGAAGACCTATACCTAATTGGAACAAGTGAACATTCAATGATTGGTAAATTTAAAGGACAAATTTTAAAAGAATCTGAACTTCCTTATATGATGACATCATATTCTCCATGTTTTAGAAAAGAAAAAGGTGCTCATGGTATTGAAGAACGCCGGAGTTTATCGTATACATCAATTCGAAAAACAAGAAATGATTGTTGTTTGCAAGCCAGAAGAAAGCTATGAATGGTACGATAAAATGTGGTCTTATACTGTAGAATTATTTAGAAGTCTAGATATTCCAGTTCGTACATTAGAATGTTGTAGTGGAGATTTAGCAGATTTAAAAGCAAAAAGTGTAGATGTAGAAGCTTGGAGCCCAAGACAGAAAAAGTATTTTGAAGTTGGAAGTTGTTCTAACTTAACAGATGCTCAAAGTAGACGTCTTGGTATTCGTATTAAAGGAGAAAAAGGAAACTATTATGCACATACATTAAATAATACTGTAGTTGCTCCACCTCGTATGTTAATTGCTTTCCTTGAAAATAATTATAATGCTGATGGAAGTATTAATATTCCAGAAGTTTTACGACCTTATATGGGTGGTTTAGAAAAGATTACACCTGAAAATTAATTTATATTAAGATTTAGCAGTATAACAGTTCTTCTTAGATTTAATTATGTAGGACTGTTATCTCTAAATTTATCATAAAATATATTATAGGAGAAAAATTATGCAAATTAAAGAACCAAAATTCGAAATATCCGCTGTAAGCCAAAAGCAATATCCAACAAATCGGATTACCTGAAATAGTATTAGTTGGAAAATCTAATGTTGGTAAATCTTCATTTATTAATACTATGATTAACAGAAAAAAATTAGCAAGAACAAGTAGTGAGCCAGGAAAAACAAGACAAATAAATTTTTATAATATGGATAATAAATTCTATTTTGTAGATTTGCCAGGTTATGGATATAGTAAAATGTCTAAACAAGAACAATCCAAGGTTAATGGTTTTATTGATGAATATTTACATATTAGAAAAAATATTGCTTTAATTGTATTATTAATAGATATAAGACATGCACCAGGTAGTAATGATAGATTAATGTATGATTATATAATTCGTTCTGAACTTCCTTTTATTGTAGTTGCAAATAAGGCTGATAAAATTGCTGTTACCAAAGTAGATAATGCAGTAAAAGAACTCCAACAAGAATTAAATCCTATTGGAGACTTTACATTTTTACCATTCTCTAGCGAAAGAAAAATATATACAGAAAATGTTTGGAATTACTTAAATAATTATATTATTTAGTCTTCAAATGGTATAGCAAAATTGTCAAAACATCTATTTCTTTTTGACGGTTTTGCTACTCCTTTTTCTTCTTCTATTTCTTGCATGATATCTTTCATCATTTTTATTCTTCCCATTACAAAACTTCTAGCAGATTCCCTATCAAATCCTGGTTCATCATATTTTTCCAAAATATCATCAAGTTTACCGCTTTCTAAATATTCTACTCCTTGTATACAACTTGCTACTTCTTCAGATTTATATTCTAATAAATACCTAATCATACATTCTGGTGATATATTCACTCCATGTAAATGTATATAATTTTTTCCAAATAACTCTGTATTATCAAAGCAAGGAGCTGATTTTATTCTTTTATTAATGTTATTTACTATAATTCCCCAATTCTTTGCACTTCTGTCTCTATTTCCCAAAAGATAATCTTGAAACCATATTTTATATTGTTCACCCATTATTTTATTAACATTTCCCATATATTGAAGTCTTACTTTTTCTCTTTCAATAGCTTCTCTCATGCTTAAGTCATAAAATTTTAAATCTTCTATATTATGAGAAATAATATATTTATATTCTCTTCCTTGATAACTAGAACTCGTTATTGTATATAAATTGTTACTTTGCATATTGCCAATTACTGCTTCTCTGTTTAATCTATACTGAGGAAAAAAAGAATGTGCTTCTATATATTCTTCTCCTGGTTGTACAAAAGATCTTGTAAAAGATGTCTTTTGTTTTAGTTCTTCAAATGCATCGATTCCTAATCTTACTTCTACATTATTTACATTCAAAACACCTGCTATTTCCGATGCAAATAATTCTCTCATATCACCACCATCATAGAAATATGGTTTCCTCTCTAACTTTTGAAACCAAAGGTCATCATCTGTTCCATCTCTGAATTTCATTTTATATATTTGTGTTGCTGTTCCAGTTTGTAATTTTTGTTTTTTGACATTTTTATAATCTAATTTTGTTCTATACATGCATAATTTCTCCTTCTTTTACCTTTTGTATTTTTCTTATCTCTCTATTTAAATTTGCTATTATTTCTATATCAGATACATTTATGTTATTATCTAATCCAGAAACAACTTCCACATTACTCTCTCTATGATAATCTGAGCCTACAGTATATATCATTCCATTTTCTTGTGCAATCTTTTTATATCTAATCATCTGTTCAGTTGTATGTGAACTATGTATTGCTTCTATTCCTATTAATCCTATTTCTTTTAATCTAGTAATAATATTCTCTTCAAGTCCACTTCCATATCTTGCAATAGTCTTTCCTGGATGTGCCATAATAGGTACTCCTCCACAACTTCTTATTAAATTTATTGCTTCTTCTACACTTAAACAATAAGTTATATTTTTATATCCAAAATATTCAAATATTTGTGCTTTTGTAACACCTTGTTCATATAAAAATCTCATAATACTACTATCATTTATAAACTTATGACCTATATGTCTCTCTATATCGGAAATACTAGCATATAAACCAGATGCTTTTACTTTATCTAATAGTCTATTTATGCTATCATCTTTTAGTCTTTTTACAAAAGCTAATTCTTCTGCCATTCTCTTTTTATCTTTAAATCCATATCCTAAAATATGAACTCTTCTATATTGTTTTCCTGAATTTTTCAAAAGAGTATCTATTTGTGTTTCTATTTCGACTCCATTTATAACATTTATGTCTTCTCTTAATGCTATTTTGTTAAATTCTTCTAAATTAGAAATAGTATCATGGTCTGTTAAAGAAATATATTTCGCTCTTTTTTCTTTAGCAAGCTTTATTAATTCTTCTGGTGTATGATTTCCATCTGATGCATTACTATGCATATGCAAATCAATAAATCCCATAATTTATTACTCCTTTTCAATTTTTTTAGTTATAGCCTTAAGTGCTTTTTGTCTTTCTAATACAATAACATGTCCACAACCTAAACACTTTAATTTAAAGTCCACTCCAACTCTAGTAATTTCCCACAATTTACTTCCACAAGGATGCTGTTTTTTAGTTCTTACAATATCTCCAATATTATATTCCATTCTCTCCTCCTATAACTTGCAATATATCATGCTATTAACAAATTTACAATATAAATTTCATTTAAAATAATAATTATCACTTATAATTTAATTGATAATTCCATAAAAACACTTACTAGCCTAGTCAAGGTATATATATTGACTAGGCGGTAACATTATTTCTTAACCAAATGACATAAATACTACAAAAAAATTGAAAAATATAAACATCAAGCATCTTTATTATTACACAAATACTTTAACCTTTATATTTCTCAATATTCTAAAACTAATTTAATAATATTATTTTACTAATTTATTAAATCTCTCTACAATTCTATCTTTTCCCAATACTTTCATTATTTCATATAAGTCTGGAGTATTTTGTCTCTTAGTTAAACTAACTCTAAGTACAGTACTAATATCCCCTACATGACCTGGCCATTTTTCTGGTTCTTGCTTATATTCTTTTACTTCTCTTGCATAGCCTAATTCTTCTGCTAAATCTTTAATTTTATTAAACCATGTTTGTTTATCATCTGATTCATCATAATATTTTTCTACATATAATTTTACTATTTTAGAAACTTCATTTTCATCTGAAATTGTTCCAAATAAATATTCTGAAATATTATCGAATTTATCATCATACATATAAATAATATTATCTTTTAAATCTGACCATTTTGAAATATCTTTTCTTGGTTTAGTATTTCCTCTTTCAATTCCTAGAACTTTTAAAGCATAATCTTTATCATCAAGCATTCTAGTTAGTTCACTATCATATTCTTTGGCCCATTTTGATGCTTCATTATAGACTCTTTCAGCAGAATATTTTGATATTACATTTTTGGATACATCTAATAATTTTACCATATCAAATAAAGCTCCACTAACACTCATCTTGTTTAATTGAAAATCAAATTCATTAATAGATTTATCGGGATTTTGCTTTCTCCAATTTTCAAATGTTGAATTTGCTATATTCATTAAATATTCATCTACAGATTGTGATGGAATTCCTTCTTCGTGGTAATATCCGAACAGCTGCTTCTGGGTCTTTTCTTTTACTTATTTTTCTTTTCTTTCCATTATCTTCTTTCATGATTGGTGCATAATGAGCATATTTTGGTGCCTTAAATCCTAATTCATAAAATAATTGTAAATGAATTGGAATAGAAGATACCCATTCATCACAACGAATTACATGTGTTGTTCTCATTAGATGGTCATCTACTACATGTGCAAAATGATATGTTGGAAGTCCATCTCCCTTTATTATAACTATATCTAAGTCATTTTCTGGAAACTCTATATTTCCTTTTATAACATCTTTATGTTTTATTTTTTTGTCTTCTCTTCCAGGAGATTTAAAACGAATTACAAATTTTTCTCCATTTTTTATTTTTTCTGCTGCCTCTTCTACAGATAAGTTTCTATATTTAGCCCAAACACCATAATATCCTGGTCTAATTTTAGCATCTTCTTGTTTCTTTCTTAATTCTTCTAATTCTTCTGAACTTGCAAAACAAGGATATGCTTTTCCTTGTGCTAATAAGTATTTTGCATATGCTTTATAAATTTCTCCTCTTTCGCTTTGTTTATATGGACCATAATTTCCTTTTTCTTCACTATCAGAAATCATTCCTTCATCAAATTCTATATCACAGTTTTTTAAAGAATTTACTATTTCCATAACACCATTTTCTATTTCTCTTTTCTGGTCTGTATCTTCTACTCTTAAATATAATATGCCATTAGTCTTCTTTGTTAATACACTTTCTAATACACATTGATACAATCCCCCAATATGAACATATCCTGTTGGACTAGGAGCATATCTTGTAACTACTGCTCCTTCTGGTAAATTTCTCATTGGATACTTTTCTTCATAGTATGAGATATCCTTTACATCTGGATATATTAAATTTGCTAAATCTTTATAATCCATTTTCATCTCTCCTCTTATATTTCTATTTCATCATTACATTTTTGGGATTTATTCTTACTATCTTTTATTTTTTTATCTTCTTCAAAAATCTCCTTTGCCAATAATATAGCACTTTCTGAGAAAGGTCTATTACTTGCTTTTAACATTTCTAAAAATTCGCTATAAGTATAACCTTTTGATTTATAATATTTTACTGGTCTAATAATTGACTTGTTGACTGGTTTACTAAATTCTTTTTTTTGTCTAATACAAGCCATTACATCTTTTTCATCTTTTAATTTTAAATGTTTCTTTATGTCATTCATAATAGTTTCTTCACTAACATTATAAAACTCACTAATTTTATCTATTGTTGTTCCTTTTTTTAATTTATATATAATAAATTCTATATTATAATTTGCACCTTTAATTTCATTCAACTTTATACCTCCATTATTATAGGTAATATCATCGGATTCCTCTTTGTTTTTTGGAAAATATAATCTCTTAAATTATCTTTTAATGTTGATTTTATTGTTGACCAGTCAGTAATTTTATTTTCTTCACATCTTTGTACTTCTTCTCTAATAACTCTTTTAACATCATCCATTAAGTTTTCAGATTCTCTTACATATACAAATCCTCTTGATATAACATCTGGCCCTGAAACAATCTCACCTGAGCCAGAATCCATTGTCATTACTATAATTATTAGTCCATCTTGTGATAAATGTTGTCTATCACGAAGAACTATATTTCCAACATCTCCAACTCCAAGTCCATCTACTAATATTTTTCCACAAGGAACTGAAGTTGTTAATTTTGCTTCTTCTTCATTTAATTCAAGTACTCTACCATTTTTCATCATAAATATGTTTTCTGATGGAATTCCCATTTTTTTAGCAGTTTCTGAATGAGCTATTAATTGTCTATATTCACCATGAACAGGTATAAAATATTTTGGTCTTACAAGTGAAAAAATTAATTTTTGTTCTTCTTGACATGCATGTCCTGAAACATGTATTGCCTCAAGCGAACTATATACAACCTCTGCACCAATTTTCATCAAGTCATCTATTACCTTTGATACCAATTTTTCATTTCCTGGTATTGGTGTTGCAGAAATTATAACTTTATCATTTGGAGTAATTACAACTTTTCTATGGTCACCTGCTGCCATTCTTGTAAGTGCAGACATAGCTTCTCCTTGGCTACCTGTTGTTAAAATAACTAATTGGTCATCAGTATAATTTTTAATCATATCAATATCTATAAAAACATTTTCTGGTACCTTTATATATCCAAGTCCTCTTGCTGTTTCTATCATATTAATCATACTTCTACCACATACCGCAACTTTTCTTTTATATTTAACAGCAGAATTTACTATTTGCTGAACTCTATGAACATTTGATGCAAATGTAGCCACAACAATTCTTTTTGAGCAGTTTAAAAACAACTTATCAAACACTTCTCCTACTGAACTTTCAGACATTGTATATCCTTTTCTTTCTGCATTTGTACTGTCTGACATAAGTGCAAGAACTCCTTGATTTCCAATTTCAGCAATTCTACCAAAATCCATTAATTGGTCATCAATTGGTGTATAATCTATTTTAAAATCTCCTGTATGAAGTACTGTTCCGTACAGGTGTATTTATTGCAAGCATTACAGAATCTGGAATACTATGTGAACTTCTAATAAACTCTACTTTGATTTTTCCAAAGTTTATAGTTTGTCCTTGTTCTACTACTTTTAGTTTTGTCTTTCTTAATAATTTATGCTCTTCTAACTTATTTTTTATTAATCCCACTGTTAATTTTGTTGCATATATTGGCATATCAACTTGTTTTAAAACATATGGAATAGAACCTATATGGTCTTCATGACCATGAGTAATTACTAAACCTTTAATTTTATCCTTATTTCTCTCTAAATATGTTACATCTGGAATTACTAAATCAACACCAAGCATATTATCTTCTGGGAATTCAAGTCCACAGTCTACCAAAACTATTTCATTATCATATTCAAAAACAGTAATATTTTTTCCTATTTCTTCTAATCCACCTAAAGGAATAATCTTTAAATTTGGTGTTTTAAATTCGAATGTATTATCTTTATTTTCAGTTTTTACTCTTTTAGTTCTTGGTCTTCTTTCTGCCTTTTGTCCTCCTCTGTTTGATTGTTTTGAATCTACTTGCTTTTGTTCTATCTGTTCACCGTTAACTTGTTCTTGATTTGCTTCTTTAATATTTCTTTTTTCACTTCTAACTGTTCTTCTCTTTTCTGATTTTTTCCTTTCTATTTCTCCTTTTTCTAAATTTCTTCTTGGTTTATTATTTCTATTATTTTTATACCCTCTTTCTCTTTTTGCTACTTGTATTCTTGTACTTTCCTTTTCTTCTTTAAGAATAACACCATCTTTTAAATCTTCTGTCATTTTTATTTATATCTCCTTTTTCTTTAAATCTGTTTAAATTTATATACTTCTTAATTGTTTTTTAATAGAGAATCTTTCCTGTTTAGAGTAAAATCTAAACAGGAAAATTCTTCTATTATAAAACACATCCTATATTATAAACTCTTATTTGGCTATTATTTAAAGAATTATTGCATCACAAACTAAAATTAGAATATGGCCTTGCACATAAAAAACCGCTTG
>JAGATI010000209.1 GCA_017621295.1 Clostridia bacterium
AATACTTATAAAGAAAAAATGTTGTATGTAATAAAACTGCAACATTTTTTTGTGCCAAAAATCTCTGGTTTTAAAGACACACTTCTAATAACAGAATACATAAAAGACTACGGAATAAAGGAATATAGCAAGAACAAAAATGTTGTATGAAGAATTACAACATTTTTGTTTTTATTTTTGTATTACAAAATTATAAATATAAGATATATGTTGCAATAATGAAAAAATTATATATCCAAAATAGACAACAATTGTAATTATAATTTAATACAAAAGTAACAAAAACTAAAAAAGTGCTATCCGTAGAGAATAGAGGAATATGGAAAAACTTGAGTGTTTACAATAAAAAAAATAATAATTATTATAAATATAAGAATAAAAGTAAAAAAAGGAGAAATGCAATATGAAGAAAAATATAACATTAATCAGCATAGCAACAATTTTAATAATATCAGTAGTGGTTGCAAGTTATGTATTATTAATAATGCCAAAACAAGAAAAAGAAACATTAGCAGAAAAAGTTTCAAAATTAGAACAAGGAGAAAAGTACGAAACAGCAACAGTTTCAACAGATAACTGGGACACAGAAAACAGAGTAAACATTGTATACGATACAGCAAACGTGCCAGTACCAGTTCCAAAAGGGTATGTAGCATCTGGTGTAGATGGAGAACATACAGTAAACACAGGGTTTGTAATATATGAAGGTACAGAGGAAGTAAACGATAGCAATAAAGAGGAAGCACAAAAAACAAGAAATCAATGGGTATGGGTGCCAGTAGAAAATCCAAATGACATATATGGAACAGATAGCCAAGGAAAGAAACATGGAAAGTTATATGAATTTAGCTCAAGTGGAAAAGCAGCAAAAAACTGGACAGAAAATAATGGAGTAATGAATATAACAAGTAGTACAAGTTATAGAGAACCAGATATATTAACTAGTTATGATTATGACTCATATATGCCATATTATATAACAGAAGAAACAAGAAATAATATAAATAAAGAATTAAAAGAAAATTTTGAAATGACAATAGAAAGTATAGAAAAATACGGAGGATTTTATATAGGAAGATATGAAACAGGAGGATTAAATGGGGCAGCAAAAGTAGTAAGAGGAGATACAAATATATCAAATCAGAGATGGTATACAATGTATGAAAAGAGTAAAGAATTAAGAGGAAATAATAGTAATGTAAGGACAAGTATGATATGGGGATTTCAGTGGGATGCAACATTAGAGTGGTTAGTAAAAAGTGGAAGTAAGACATATAGTGAAGTAGGAAGTGATTCGTCAAGTTGGGGAAATTATAGAGATAATACAGTAACAGGACATGGTAGTAGACAAGCAACAGGTTATAGTGAAGTTTGGAAAGCAAATAATATATATGATATGGCAGGGAATGTGTGGGATTTGACCTTAGAGGCCTACAACACCTACTACAGGGTTCTTCGCGGGGGCGGTTACTACCGCAATGGGGGCAGCAGTCCAGCAGACGACCGCGACGACGACAGTCCGAGCCTCACCGACGGCTACTACGGCACGAGAGCCATACTTTACGTAGCCCTGTAGACTAATAGCGATGCATAATGAATTTTGTAAGTCCATAGAGTTTGGTAGTGAAAGTTAGAAGTACGTAATAAGGCAGAGGCAGAAAGCCACTGGCTAACAAAAATATGAGGGGGTATAGTGTGAAGTATTTAGATTTGGTAAAAAAGATACAAAATGATAAAGTAAATGATGGACATATAGTATTAATAAAGAATGGAATATTTTTTATTGGCATTGGAAAAGATGCAATTATTTTAAATAGATTATTAAAACTAAAATTAATATGTATGAAGGAAAATATGTGTAAAGTTGGTTTTCAAACACGTAGTATAGAAAAATATATAAGAGAATTAAAAAAGATAAATAAAAATTTTGTTATATATAATTATAATAGAGATACTCAAAGAGAAGAAGAAATTATAAGGTTTTGTGGTGAAAAAATTTATGAGAATAAACAATGTTTAAATTGTAAAGAATGCAATAATAGAAAAGAAACAGAAAATGAAATTATAGAAAGAGTGAAGAATAGTGCAACAATCTAATACCAAAGAAAAAAACACATTAATTTTAATTCCAAAGGCAGAAAGATATATTCAATATATAATAGAACTTATAGTGAAAATACCACGAGTAGAAAAGTTTAGTATAGGAACCGAATATAAACAATCTATGTATAGAATGTTAGAAATGATTTTATATGTAGATAAAATAAGTGATACAGAAAAATTAAAATATATAAATAGAATAGATTCTGAATTAAATGTTCAAAGAATTTTTTTAAGAATAATGTGTAAAAATATGTGGATTGATAAAAGAAAATTTGATGTAGCCATGGAACAGATTTATGAAATAGGAAAAATAGTTGGAGGATTAATAAAATTTTATGCCAAAAACAATAAAAAATCAATTTGATAAATATTTAACTTATGAGAATTTAATGAGAGCACATATAGAATCTAGAAAAAATAAATCATATAAAGAAGAAATTATATTATTTAATTTAAAACAAGAAGAATATATAAAATGGTTATTAGAAGAACTAAGAAAAGGTACATATAAACATGGTGGATATAAAGTTTTTTATGTACATATACCGAAAGAAAGAAAAATAGAAGCTTCTAGATATATAGATAGAGTTGTACATAGATGGGTTGCAGATAGCTTTTTAAAACCATATTTTGAAACACAATTTATAGAAACTTCGTATGCATGTATAAAAAACAGAGGAATGCATAAAGCAACTTTAGATGTACAAAAGGCAATGAGACATTACAAAAATATTTGGAATGAATATTATATTATAAAAATGGATGTTAGAAAATACTTTCAGAATATAGATAAAGATATACTTATAAATATTTTGAAGAGAAAAGTAAAAGATAAAAAACTAATGAGGTTAATTGAAGAGATAGTATATTCAAATAAAGGTAAAAAAGGCATTCCTATTGGAAATTATACATCTCAGATTTTTGCTAATATATATTTAAATGAAATAGACCAATATATAAAACATAAATTAAAGTGTAAATATTACTTTAGATATATGGATGATTCTATAATTTTGCTTAAAACAAAAGACGAAGCAAAGAGAATTTTAGAAGAAGTAAAAAAGTTTCTAAAGGAAAAGTTAGATTTAGAATTAAATAATAAAACACAAATTTTAAAAAGCAAACAAGGAATTAACTTTTGTGGTTACAAAATAAATGAATACAGATTAAAGATACGTGATAGAGGTAAGAAAAGTTTAAAAAAGAAAATTAAAAAGATGGAAAGACAAGTTCTTTTGGGTGAAATAAGTACAAAAGATGCATATAAAAAAATATGTGGACATATTGGATATATAAAAATAGCAAATGTAAAAAATTTAACAAATAAACTATTTTTTACAGGCAATTAGGGATAAATCGTAAGGCCAACAACACCAACAACAGGGTTCTTCGCGGGGGCAATTACAACAACAATGGGGGCAACAATCCAGCAGACAACCGCAACAACAACAATCCGAACAACAACAACGACAACAACGGCACGAGAGCCATACTCTAATATTATTTCAGATTATATGTTTTATGGAATGTATACAGTAAAGTATTAGATATTAAAGAGGTTTATTCCTTCCTAATGTAGGTAAATATGAATCATTAGAATATGTGTTAGTAAGAAAATATTTCCTAATATACATATTCTAAGCTTTATAAATTATAGAAGTGACTATTTGATTAATTTCTGATTAATAATTTATAATAAAATTTTATATTAAATAATTAAAATAGTCCTTCTATAATTAATATAGTAAAAAAGAAGGTAGTACATAGAAAAATGAATATATGTTTTTTGGCAGGTATAATAACTGATGTGTATGAATTTAAGTTTATTTATAATGAAAATATTAGTCATAAATGCATAATCAAATTTAAAATTAGATTACCAGAAGATAGTCAAAAGTTTGAATTGATAGCATTTGATGAAATGGCTGAAGAAGTAATAAAAAATAAATTTAAATTTGTACATATCTGTGCAAAATTTGTCGAAAAATATAATATAGAGGTTACTGATATATATGGAGAGGAGTAAAATTTTATGAAGGGAAAAAGTAAAAAGATACTAATAATAAGTATAATTACACCTATTATTTTGCTAATGACAGGTTTACTAACACTTGTATTAACAAAAGTAAATAAATCATCTACTAATATAGATAGCGAAATATTACGTTCTATGAATTATACACAAATAACAGATGAAGACAGCAAGATAAAAGATGAAAATGGAAACCTAATAACAGATTTTGTTAGATTTTCTGCATATTTTACAAGAGATTTAAATAATGATGGATATGCAGAAAAGTTACTTGGAACATGTAGAAATGTAAATAGTACAGACACATTATACATGGATTTAAATGTATTAACAGATGGTTATTTAAAAGATGGTAAAATAACTATTAATGGTACAAACTTTAATTATAGTATGAGTATGGTAAAAGATAGCGTACTTAAAAACAATTACATATCTAATAATGTAAAAGTTATAGAACTAAACCAAGTAAATGCAGGTACACAAAAACTAATTATAGGTGATGTAATTGCAAATATTGGAAACAATACAAATAATTATAGTAAAGTAAATAGTGTTACTTTAACAGGAACACATGTATCTGATGATGGCGAAGAAACAAAAATAGAGAAAACAATAGATTTAACAGTAGATTGGCATGGAACAACAAAAGCAAGTATAAGAGCATATAACCAATATTATAATTATGATAATCTAAATACAGAAACTGTATCTTTTAGTTTTACATTAAACGAAATACAGCAAGAACTAATATTAAAAGACACAGAAGCAAAAGTTACAATACCAGAGTTAAATGGATTCGCTCCAACAGAAGTAAAATGCACAAACAGTAATGTAGAAAGTGAATATAATAGTGAAACAAAAGAATTAATAATAAAAAGATTAAGTACATGTAATGAAAATGGAATTATTACATCTAGTTTATCACGTTCAAATTCATATACAGTACAAATAACATATCCAAAAGAGGCATATGATGCAATAAAATCTTATACACAGTTAACAATACCAATTGAAGGATTTTATACAGGATATAATAATCCAAACGAAGAATTTACAAACCCACATAAATCTAATATAGCAAAAACAAGTATATCTATAATATTTAGAGAAACACCAAAAGGAGAAATATATAATTTTTATGTAGATTTTATGGATTCAAAATATATATCTAGCCCTATATATGCAGATGTTATATCTAAACAATACTTATTAAATTTATACGATAACAATAATGAAGAAAATGAAGAAGAAAGCAAACAAGAAATAAAAAATAAAGAGTATGTAGTAAGATGGCGTGCAATAAGAGGAGATAATGGAGAAGTACCTTCTATTATAATGAGCGAAACAAAAGAAGGAGAAAATGAATCCTCATTATATGGAGACAAATGGGATACTACAATAATGCAAGATTATGTAGTAAACACAGGAATATACTTTGAAAATGCAAGCGGATTTTTAGAAGAAAATGGAACAATTTCTGTATACAATGATGATACAAACGAATTAATACATACATTTACAAAAGATGAATGGAATAATTATTCTAGAAACAACCCATATAAATACGAAAATAGCATTAAACATGTAAGAATAGAAACAAGTAAAACAAACTTAAATTCTAGCTTAAGTGTGTATCATGTAAAAGAATTAGAAGTAGAAAAAGTATTAAAAGACTTTACTAAAGAACAAGTAAAAAATGTAAATATGGTATACACATATTTAACTGGTATATGTAATATAGAAGGACAAAGTGCAGGAGTTGCAAATAGAATAGATTCTGCAAAATACATATCAGAAAAATCAAACACAAAAATATCTGTACAAACAACAAAAATACCAACACAAGAAAGTTTAAATAACCAAAAAATATATATAGATACATTATACCAAGATGGAGTATTAGCAAAATGGCAAAATGGTGAATTTTTAGTAGAAATTCCAAAAGAAATAATAAATATGAACATAAAAAATGTTTCTGTAAATAATAATAATGTAAAAATACTTGCATACGACTTATATAAACAAAATGATAGATATTTTATAAAAATAATAACAGAAAATGCAGAACTTGCAAACTATAGAATAACAATAGATTGCGAAATGACACCAGACCCAAGAGAGCCATCTTCTAATAAAACAATAAAATTATATAACTACAACAAATATTGTAATGAATATTATTATGAAACAGAAGATGTATATGATGTAGATAGCGATAATAAAAAAGATGAAAAAGTAGGAACAGCAAGTACTAACATAAATTTATTATCACCAACAGCATTAATAACATTAGAAACAATTACAAATTATAATGATGAAATAGATAATGAGATAACAATAGCACCAAATGTAGCAGAAGTAGAAAATAACACAAAAGAAGCAACAATAAATGTAAGCATAACAAATAACTATCCAAACACAGTAACAGGTGTGCAAATATTAGGTAAAATACCATTTGAAGGAAATACATATAATATAAATGGAAAAGATTTAAAATCTAAATTTAGTACAAGCTTAACAAACGAAGGAATAATTGTACCAGAAGAGCTAAAAGAAAAAGTAGTAGTATACTATTCTGAAAAAGAAAATCCAAACAAAGACATACAAGATAGTACAAATGGATGGACATTAAAAGAAAATGTACAAGACTTTAGTAAAATAAAAACATATTTAATAGATTTTAAAGAATACACAATAGAAGTAGGAAAAGGATATACATTTAATTATACTGTTAATTTACCTGAAAATGTTAGTTATAATCTAGCATCATTTAGCAACCATGCTGTATATTATGAACTAGCTACAGAAGGTGGTAAATTATCACTTGCTACAGAACCAAATAAAGTAGGTGTAAGAATTGTAAAAAAATTTAATTTTAATTTAAAAAAATACAAAATAAATTCAGAATTAACAATACCAGGAGTAACATATATTCTAAAATATGAAGAAGAAAATGATGAAGGAGATATAGAAGAAAGAACTCGTATATTAACAACAGATAATGAAGGAAAAATAAAATTAGAAAATTTATATGCAGAAAAAACATATAAATTACAAGAAATAAAAGTACCAAATACATGTAAGTTAGATGCAGAAGAAAAAGTATTTACAATAAATGCAGATGGAACAGTAAATATACAAGGAACAGTAAAGAGTTCAAAATTTAAAAATGGCGAAAACTTTAATATAGAGCTAGAAGATGAAGTAAAATATAATTTACAAATAAACAAAGCTAAATTAGGTGGAGCTGTACCTATAGATGGAGTACGCTTTAGATTAGAAGATGAACAAGGAAATAGAGAAAATGTAAGAACACTAAATGGAATAGCTATATTAGAAGGTTTACATTTAGACAAAGTATACACACTAGCTGAAAACTCAGTACCAGCAAATTGTGAGAAAAATGATGGAGAATTTAAATTTAAAGTAGTAAGAGAAAATGGTAATTTAACTATACAAACAATAACAAATACATTACTTTCGGGTTCTCCTATATTACAAGATGAGCAAAATGTTTTAACACCAGTAGTAAAAGTAAATGTACAAAATGAAATTAAATATGAATTAAACCTATTAAAACAAGATAAAGAAGGAAATAAATTACCAAATATACAATTTACAATAAAAGGTGAAGGATTTGGAGCAGAGGGTTCAAAATTTAGTACAAATAAAGATGGTAAATTAACTATATATGGACTAAGTTTTGGAAAAGACTATACATTAGAAGAAACAAAAGCAGAAGGATATTATTTAGATATTACACAAAATAATAAAATAAATTTTAAAGTAGAAAGAACATCTAATGGTTTACAAATAGCAACATGGGATAAAGGCGAAAATGTACAAGAAGTAGGAACACCAAGTGTAACAGAAAATGAATTAACTGCATCTTTAGATGTTGTTTTAGAAAATGAAAAAATACCAACATATAATTTAAAATTAGTAAAAGTAAATAAAGAAAGCGAAAAACTACAAGGTGCACAATTTAAATTAACAAGCCTAGATACAAATAAAGAACAAACAGCCACAACAAATGAAAATGGAGAATTTATATTTGAAGGTTTATACGAATTTATAGAAGGAAGAAATATAACAGGTGAATATATTTTAGAAGAAACATTTGCACCAGAAGGATATATACTAGATAACACAAAATTAAAATTTAAAGCAACAAGAGATGATGCAGGAATTATAAAAGTTAAAATACTAGAAGGAAATGAAATTTTAAAAGATAAAATAATAGAAACTAAAAAAGAAGGAGAAAATAGTTCAAATTCTGAAACAGAAGAAGAAACACCAGATGAAGAAAACATTGAAAAAGATATTACATCAGATGAAAATACTTTAACATTAAATATTTTAAATAAACCAATATTTAAATTAACCAAAAAAGGAGATAATGATAAATTACTTCCAAATGCTAAATTTACAATAACTAATTTAGATGGAAACCCTGTAGCAGGAACAGATGGAAACATTATAGGCAAAGATGAAGTTATAAATGGAAAAACGTATAAAGTAGTAGTAACAAATGAAAAAGGAGAAATTTCTGCAAATTTACCAGAAGGTGTTTATAAAGCAGTAGAAGTTGAAGCACCAGAAGGATATATCTTGCCAGAAAAAAAAGAAGATAGAATACATTATTTTGGAATTGGAAGAAGCTTTCCAGGATTAAAAGGAGGACCAGTAGATTCTATAAAATGGGCGAAATCTATAAAATCTGATTTAATAAGTGAATTTAAACAAGTAATTCCTACAGATGATGATGGTGTAATAGCAGTAGGAAGAACATATAAAAATACAGATATTGATGGAAATGGAACAGTAGATAAAGAAGGAAAAGGCTATTATGATGGAATAATTATAAAATATGATAAAGACGGAAATATAGAATGGTCTAAAACTCTAGGGGGAACAAATAATGAAGAAATTTATAGCATAGCCAAAGATCCAAATGGTGGATATGTTGTAGCTGGATACACAGATAGTACAGAAGTTACTTTAGATAATACTGTAATAGATACAAATTATTTTGGAAATGAAGATGGAATAATAGTAAAACTAGATAGTAATGGAAACTACGTATGGAGCCAAAGCATTGGTGGAACAGGTGTAGATAGAATAAACAGTGTTACAGTATCAGAAAGCGGAGATGTAGCAGTAATTGGAAGTTATACATCTACAGAACTTAATGTAAATAAAAACGAAACAGACTCTTTAGAAAATTTAGGTGCAGAGACTAAAGAAAAAAATGCATTTGTAGTAGTATTTGGAGGTTCTGGCCAATATAAATGGAGCCAAAATATTGGTGGAGCAAATTCCTCATCTACTTCAAAAGATACAGCAGATACAACAGGTGCAAGCATAGTAGCTACAGATTCTGGATTTGCAGTGGCAGTAAACTTTATAGGAACTACATATTTAAATACAGGTAAAACAGTAAGTGTTACATCAAAAGGAAAAGCAGATGGTATAGTGATTTTATATACAGGAAATGGAAGCGTTTCTTGGTATAAACAAATAGGAAGTACTGAAAATGATAATTTAACAGGAATAACTAAAGATAAAGACGGAAATATAATTGTAGTAGGTTCATATGCAGGAAATACTACGATTGGTACAACTAATGTATCAACTAAAGGAAAATATGATGGTTTAGTTGTAAAATATTCTGAACTTGGTGACTATATAACACATAAAACAATTGGTGGAACATATGATGATACAATTTCTTCTGTATATGTAACAGAAGATGGAGGTATACTACTTGGTGGCTGGTATTATAGCAGTTCATTAGATTTAAATGGAGATGGCACAAATGAAATAACATCAAATTCTGGAATTTGTGATGGACTAGTTATGAAGTTAGACAGCGACTATAATTTAGAATGGTATGATAGAATAAAAGGAGCAGACTATGATGAAGTAACATCTGTAATAGAAACTAAAGAAAGAGATTGCGTAGTAGTTGGCGATTACGAAAGTACAAGTGTTACAATATTTAATGAAGCAAATAAACTTACAAATGAAAGATATACAGATGGATTAATTGTAAGATATGGAACAGAAAATAAAGTCCCAGAAATGCCACCTATGCAAGAAATAACTGTAACAAATGAATTAAAGCAATATAAAATAACAACAGAAATAGGAATAAACTCTGATAATGCAAGAACTGGTGGAACAATTACAGGAGATTATAACGTACAGTATCCAAGTGGAAATAATATAAAATTTGTAGAAAGTGTAAAACATGGCTACAATTCTACTAAATCAATTGAAATGAGACCAAATAGTAATTACTATATAAGTAAAATTATTATAAATGGTGAAGAAATAGAATTTAAACAAGATGAAAATAAAAACGTAATTTTACCAGAAGGATATTTTGAAAGTGTTACAGAAAATAAACATATTGTTGTAATATTTAAAAGTGAAGCTAATGTATTAACAATAAAGAAAAAAAATGAGGAGGGAGAACCTCTAGAAGGTGCTAAATTTAAAATAAGTACTAATAGAGATGATGGAACTTTAGAAAAAATGAAGCAAAGTGCATCAATCCAATTAGAAGAACCAAGGCAATATAACGCATACTATTTTGTGCCATCTGGAACAAAGTATATTTCTAATAACAATGGTGTAAGCAGTAGTACAGCCAACAGCCAAATAGCAATAGACTTAAGAAATTATTATGGCTCATATATGTTAACAGTAAATGCAGAAATATCTAGTGAATCGGGATGTGATTATGGATATGCAACAATAACACAGTCAACTTCAACTCCAGCATATAATAATTCTAGTGGACGATTTATGTATATATCTGGAACAGTTTCAGCACAAAATTATACATACTATCTAACAGGTGGAAATTTATATTATTTATATTTAGGTTATAGAAAAGATGGTAGTGTAAATAACGGAAGCGATAGACTTACTATTAATAATATAAGTTTAAGAAATACAGCAAACTATTATTTTGAAGAAGATAACGGAACATATAAATCAACTAATGGGTATAAAGATAATACAACATCAGATAGCTGTATGAAATTAGATTTAACAAATAAAAAAGGTAAATATAAATTAAATGTAAATGCTCAAATTTCAAGTCAATCAGGTTATGACTTTGGATATGTAACAGTAAAAAATTATTTAATGTCATCATCATATTATGGTAATACATCAGGAAGATTGGTATATATGTCTGGAAGCCAAAGTGCAACTAACTATTCTACAGAATTAACAGGTGGAAGCATATATTACATATATATGGGATATAG
>JAGATI010000210.1 GCA_017621295.1 Clostridia bacterium
CATTATAATCTCAAAATTATTTGCATCTAGTGTTTGGAAAAAGAAATCGGTAAATTTTAAAACACCCATTAGTATATATATCAATAAATTTAATTCAAAAGTACATCTATCCTACCCAAACAAACTCATCTGATTACTTTGACTCATTCCATCTAAAACACCTACGCTCTTTAAAGTTTCTACAGCAACTTTACCAATTTTAGATCTAATTTTCATATCATCAATAGACATAAATTTACCTTCTTTTGCAGCATTATATATTCCCTCTGCATCAATTGGCCCAAGTCCAGGAATAGCATTTAATGGCGGACGAATTCCGTCTTCCTCCATTAAAAATTTTTCATGATGTGATAAGTATAAATCTATTGGTAAAAATTTAATTCCTCTTTCATACATTTCCAAAACAAGCTCTAAAACTGGATACATCTCTTTATCTTTATTTTGAGCAGCGTTTCCTTCTAAATCTATTTCTTTCATTTTATTTTTCACTTTTTCTTTTCCATGACACATTATTTCACTATCAAATTGTTTTGCTCTTATAGAAAAATATGCTGAATAATATGCTTTTGGAATATGTACTTTAAACCATGCAATTCTAAATGCCATTGTTACATATGCTGCAGCATGAGCTTTAGGGAACATGTATTTTATCTTTTCACAAGATTTAATATACCAATCTGGAACATTATGTTCTTTCATTAAAGCTTTATATTCTTCCCATTTTGCAGGATCTTTTAATGCTTTTCCCTTACGTACAGTTTCCATTATTTTAAATGCAGGATTTGGTGGCAAACCTTGTTTTATTAAATAAATCATAATATCATCTCTACAACATATTGCTTCATTTAATGTAACAGTTCCTTCCTCAATTAAACTTTGTGCATTTCCAAGCCACACATCTGTACCATGTGATAAACCTGAAATACGAATTAATTCATCAAAAGTTTTTGGTCTTGTATCTAAAAGCATTCCGCCTTACGAACTTTGTTCCAAACTCTGGAACCCCAAAACTTCCAACTTGCGAGTTTATTTGCTCAGGAGTTACACCTAAAGCTTCTGTAGAGCTAAAAATCGACATTGTATCTGGGTCATCTAAAGGTATTTTTTGTGGGTCAACACCTGTTATATCTTGAAGCATACGAATAATAGTAGGATCATCATGACCAAGTATATCAAGTGTAAGAAGGTTTTGGTCAATAGAGTGATAATCAAAATGTGTTGTTATAATATCCGAATTTGGATCATCTGCTGGATGTTGTACTGGTGTAAATTCATATATTTCTCTTCCCTTTGGAACAACTATAATACCACCTGGATGCTGTCCAGTTGTTCTTTTTATACCAGTACACCCGGCTTGCTATTCTTAATACTTCTGCATTATTTACAGGAACTCCTCTTTCTTCATAATATTTTTTTACATATCCGGAATGCTGTTTTATCTGCAACAGTACCAACTGTTCCTGCCTTAAATGTAGTTCCCTTTCCAAAAATTACTTCTGTATATCTATGTGCTTTTGCTTGATATTCACCAGAGAAATTAAGGTCGATATCTGGCTCTTTATCTCCATTAAATCCGAAGGAAAGTTTCAAATGGAATATCCATTCCATCTTTATCTAATTTATGACCACATTTTGGACATTCCTTATCTGGAAGGTCGAAGCCATTCTTAAAGCCATAATCTGTAAAATCTGAATATTTACAATTTGGACATCTGTAATGTGCTGGAAGAGAATTAACCTCTGTAATACCTGTCATATTAGCAACAAATGATGAACCAACAGAACCACGAGAACCTACTAAATACCCGTCTTCATTAGATTTCCATACAAGTTTTTGTGCAATAATATACATAACTGAGAATCCATTTTTTATAATTGAATCTAGCTCTTTTTGTAATCTATTTGCAACTATTTCTGGAAGGTCTTCTCCATATAATTCATGTGCTTTAGTATATGCAATATCTTTAATTGTTTGCTCACAATTATCAATATATGGTGGACATTTTTCAGGTGATATTGGGCTTATTCTTTCGCACATATCTGCTATTTTATTTGTGTTTGTTACAACAACTTCATATGCTTTTTCTTCTCCTAAATATTCAAATTCTTTAAGCATCTCTTCTGTAGTTCTTAAATAAAGTGGTGCTTGCTCATCTGCGTCATCAAACCCTTGTCCTGCCATTAAAATTCGTCTATAAATCTCGTCTTGTGGATCCATAAAATGTACATCACATGTTGCAACTACTAACTTTCCTAATTTTTCACCTAAATGTACTATTTTTTCATTTATTTCTTCTAGTGCTTTTGTATCTGGAACTGTTTCATTTCTAACCATGAACATATTATTTCCTATTGGTTGAATTTCTAGATAATCGTAATCTTTTGCTATATCTTCTATTTCTTCATCAGATTTTCCAGCAATAATTGCTCTATATAATTCACCTGCTTCACAAGCACTACCAAGTATTAATCCTTCTGAATATTTTTTATATATGGATTTTAAAATACGTGGTTTTTTATAAAAATAGTGCAAATGTGAAAGTGATATTAATTTATATAAGTTCTTAAGACCTACATAATTTTTAGCTAAGATTATTGCATGATAGCTTGGAAGTCTTTTAAAATCTGCATTTCCTGAATTTAATTTATCTATATCATCAACAGTTTTTACACCTTTTTCTTTAAGCATGTCAAACATTACATTTAATACTTTTACTGTTGTATCTACATCATCTAGTGCTCTATGTGCTACTTCTACCTTTATCCCTAAATTTTCTGCAATAATTCCTAATTTATATTTTTTATATTCTGGAAAAAGTTCTTTTGCTAGACGAAGTGTATCTAAATATGTATTTTCTAAACTTAATCCTAACTCTTTTGCATTATATTTCAAAAATCCAATATCAAAATCTGCATTATGAGCAACTAATACACTGTCCCCAACAAACTCTATAATTTTAGGCATAACAGTTTCTATTGTTTCTGCATCTTTTACCATATCATCTGTTATATTAGTTACTTCAATTACCCTTTGTGGAATTGGCTTTTCTGGATTTACAAAACAAGAAAATTTATCAATTACTTCTCCATTTTTTACCTTCATTATACCAACTTCTGTAATCTTTTCTGTTCTAAAAGAAAAGCCTGTAGTTTCTAAATCTAGAACACAATAAGTTGTATCTATATCTTGTCCTTTTGGAAAAGATACTGAAGGTACTTTATCTGGTACTAAATATGCTTCTACACCATAAATAACCTTCATATCTGGATTATCAAAACCTAATAACTTATGTGCTTCTGGAAATGCTTGTACAACACCATGGTCTGTTATTGCAATAGATTTCATTCCCCATTTCATTGCACGTTTTATTAAATCTTTTGCAGATGTCACTCCATCCATCTGGCTCATTTGTGTATGCATATGAAGTTCTACTCTTTTTACTTTTGCTTCATCTTTTCTTTCTAGTTTTTTCATTCCAGCTGTTTCTACAATAGTATTTGCAATAACCCCAAGTTCTTTAGCAAATGGGTCAAATTGTGCTGTACCACCAATTTTAAGTCCTTTAGCAGATTTTATTCTTCCGAGAAACAGCTTTAAATTTCTCCTTCTCTATAAAAGCTTTACATGTAATTGTACTTGTTCCATCATATAAATCAAACATAAATAAAAATTTACCAGTTTTTAGTTCTCTTGAATCTGTATTTATTACTTCTCCTTCAAGTGATATTTTTCCACTATCTATGGATATATCTATTACTTTTACCAATGGATCTTTAATATTTTGATTTCTTCCTAATATTAAAGGTGTTATCTCTTCTGGTTCTTCTTGCTTACTTTCTTTGCTTTCAGGCTTATTTTCTTTTTTATTGTTATCTATAGACTGACCATTTACCTTAAGTTTAATGTCTTGCTTACTTGATTCTTTATTTTCTTTATTAATGCTTGTTTGTTTTGTATCATCTACTATATTAGACTTTTCTTGAACTTTTTTTATTACATCTTCTTGTAACTTTTGTCTATATTCTAAAGCTTTTACTTTGTTTTCTTCTGAATCATTATCTATATATTTTATTTTTAGCTTTTGATTAAATACATTAAATATTAAATCTGATAAAACTTTATCCATATTTCTACCATAAAGTATATCTGAACCTGATAATTTTAAACTAATATTTAAATTATTTGCATCTAAATTTAAAATACTATTCTTTAATAAAGCTTTAGTTAGAGGATGTTTATATGATAAATAATCTAAAATATCATCCCACTGGCTTAAAAAATTGTTTTTTACTGTTTCTTCTATATCCTCTACATAGTTAATATGTATTAACGCTTCTTTAAGCATAAATCTTTTAATTAAATATTTTTCAAAAGCGCCAACATCTTTTACTTTTATAGGTTTATCTGATAAAATATTAACTTCTAATTTATTAGTTTTTTTGTATAAATTTATGGATTTTATTTTGGTATTTATAATATTGCTATTTATTTCAAAATCCTTGAAAATTTCTTTTAGCATTTTTTCTTGAGCGTCTGCCATCTTCTTTGCCCCCTTCAAAAAAGATATTAAATCAAATTACAATTCACACTTTCCATTTCATTTTTTAATTAGACAGTTGGAGTCTAATTAAAATTTTTTTAAATCTCTTTACCTCATTTTTTATAGTAGGTAGTTAAGGTCTAATATATATTAGACCTTAACTACCCAACTTTAAAGCACAAAGTTCTTAATTTAAATACAACATAATCCATTTAACTTAATATACATATAAGATAATTTATGTCTTAAAATATTCGTAATACATCATTATATGTTATATATATTGATAATACTATAAGTATAGAAAACCCTAACATCTGTATTGACATTTCTGTTTTTTCCTTTAAAGGCTTTCTTCTAATCCATTCTATTAATAGAATTACTATTTTTCCTCCATCTAATGGTGGAAAAGGAAGTAAATTAGTAACACCTAAAGATAATGATATTAGTGAAATAATATAAATATAGTCTTTTATTCCTTCAGTATTTGAAACCATACTTGAAATTCCAACAGGACCCATTAATTGGTCTGTTGATACATGACCTGTAAAAAGCTGTTTTAAATTATCTATAATAGAAAAACTAAAATCTACTGTAGAATAAAAAGCATAATATATTTTATTTGTAAAAGTATTTTCTGCAAGTTTTAAATTTACTCCTAAGTAGTATTGTGATTTTTGTGTAGGAGTAATAGTAAATTCTTTTTCTTCTCCATGTCTTTGTACTAAAACTTTTAAGTCTGATTCTTTACTTTCATTAATTAACATTATTAATTTATTTACATTATCTTTTACATCTTCTTCATTTACTTTTAATATAATATCATTTACTTCTAATCCCTGTTTTTTTGCTGGGGTATCTTCTCCGATAGCTACAATTTTTGTAGAATCACCTTCCTTTAGGTAGATTCCTGTTTCTTTATATTTTACTTCATTTGGAATAATTTCATATTCCAAAAATTTATCCTCTCTTTTTATTAAAACTTTTACTTTATCTCCTTTAGACTTTAATATTTGTTTATTAATGTCTTCTTGATTAACAACTTTTTTACCATTTATTTGTTTAATTTCATCACCAGCTTGCAAGCCTGAAACTTGTGCACTATATCCATCTACTAGTGAATCTATTTTATTAGTCACAAAATTAGTATTTGTTGTCATAAGTGCAAAATATAGTATTAATGCAAATACAATATTTACCATGCCGGCCAGCTAACACTATGGCTATTCTTCTTGGAATTGATGCTTTACTAAAAGAACCCTCTTTATTAGAGCGTTCTTCTTCACCTTCCATGCTTACAAATCCCCCTAAAGGGATTAATCTTAATGCATATTTTGTTTCTTTTCCTTGTTTTTTCCATATTGTAGGACCAAATCCTAGTGCAAATTCATTTACTTTAACTTTGCAAAGCTTAGCTACAATAAAATGTCCGCCTTCATGAATAAAAACTAATAATCCTAAAAGAAATATAATTTTTATGGCATTTATTAAAAAAGTAAACATATACACTCCCCCCATCAGCAAATTTCCGCTTAAATGTTATTAGTTAGTGTTAATTTCTAAAACACATATAAAGTTAGTCCGTAGCCTGTGTATTTATATATAAAAAACAGTATTATTTTTGTAACCCATTTATTACACAAAGTTTCTATCACTAAACTAATTAGCATACACCATATCTTACAAGTAAAAATTAAAGTACAAATAACAATAGAAAATATGCAAATGGTGCTATAAATATTAAACTATCTATTCTATCTAACATTCCTCCATGGCCTGGAAGTAGATTGCTAAAATCTTTAATTCCAACGTATCTTTTTATACTTGATGCCGAAAAGTCTCCTATCTGACCTATTATACTTAATAAAATAGAAATGCCTGCTATGTATAAGTAATTAATATTCATTCCTAAATATGTATTAATAACTAATGCATATATTAAAGTTAAAACTGCCTGACCAATTATTCCTCCTATACAACCTTCTATAGATTTGTTAGGGCTAATTTGACTAAATTTATGTTTTCCCATTGTTTTTCCTACTATATATGCAAATATGTCTGTTCCCCATGCTGCAATTATTATGAACCATACAAGTAATTTTCCATTTTCTGACCCCATAAGTAATGGCATATACATTAAAAACAATGGTATATAACAAATACCAAATAAAGTAATTGCAATATCTTTAATTGTAGTTTTCATATTAGAAATAATAACTTGTATAAAAAGCAGTAATATACTAGTTGGTACCAATACTCCTATTGTTATAATTATATATTGTCTTGGTACAATATGTATTAATGATATTAAAAAACACGCTAAATATCCGAAGCCAACATACTGGTTTTGCTTTTCCTTTAAAACTATCGAAATATTCATGTAAACTCATTGCTGCAATTATTGCAAATAATACATCCATTAAATATATATTTCCAAATATAAACACAATAATAACAATTGGTAATCCTATTACTGTTGTTAATATACGATTTAAATTCATTTACTATTTTCCTCCAAATTTTCTATTTCTAACTTCATAATTTTCTATTGCCTTTAGTAGATCTTCTTCTGAAAATTCTGGCCAATATTTATTATCAAAGTAAAATTCTGTATAAGCTAATTGCCAAGGTAAGAAGTTACTTGTTCTTAATTCTCCACTTGTTCTTATTAATAAATCTGGATCTGGCTGTCCTTTTGTATATAAATAGTTTGATATTAATTCTTCATTTATATCTTCTGGTTTTATATTATTATTTTTTATTTCTTCTGCTATTTGTTTAACAGCATATGTTATTTCTGCTCTTCCACCATAATTAAAAGCAATATTTAAAGTTAGTCCAGTGTTATCTTTAGTTCTTTCTATAGCTTTATTTATACTATTTTGTAATCCTTTTGAAAGTACTGAAATATCACCTAATACTTTAATTTTTATATTTTCTGTATCTGCCCTTTTTGAAAAATCATTTAAATAATTTTGAAGCAATATCATTAAAGCTCCTACTTCTTCTTTACTTCTTTTCCAATTTTCTGTAGAAAAAGCGTATACTGTTAAATATTTAATTCCTATATTATTACAGTATTTTGCAATCTTTTCTAAATTTTCTGCTCCTTTTTTATGACCTTCTTTTATTTCTAAATTATTTTCCCTTGCCCATCTTCTGTTTCCATCCATAATTATAGCAATATGCTCTGGATAACTATTAGTTTCTAGATTGGTATTACTCATATTTTTCTCCTTTATTTATTTCTATTTGCAATATATAATGCTAATTCCTTTAAAAATTCATCATCTGTTTCATAAGAAGATACAATTTCTGTTGCCTCTTTTGTTATACTTTCAAGCATTTTTTTTGCTTCTTCTAATCCATATTTGCTAACATATGTACATTTTCCTTTTGCTTTATCATTTCCTACTGGTTTACCTAAAACTAAAGCATCTCCTATTTCAGATAATATATCATCTTTTATTTGAAATGCTAATCCTATTTTTTCTGCATATAAAGATAATTTTTCTATATCTTTATCTTCTGCTCCAGCAATTATTGCACCAACTTTAACAGAAGCCTTTATTAATGCTCCAGTTTTATTTTTATGCATATATTCTAAATAGTCACTTGAAATTTGTTTCCCTTCATATTCTGTATCTATATATTCTCCTGCAATCATTCTATCAATTCCATAAGAAATTTCATATAGTGCTTTAATTTTTCTATCATTTTCATTTTTATCTTTACTATTAATAATATCATCAATCATTATCATATATGCATTATTTAACAACGAATCTCCTGCTAATATTGCAGTTGCTTCATTAAATTTTTTATGATTAGTAAGCTTTCCTCTTCTATAATCATCATTATCAATCGCTGGTAAATCATCATGTATAAGAGAAAAAGTATGTATCATTTCCATAGCTACAGCAAAAGGAATACATGCTTCCACATTTTGCTTAAATAATTTATATGTTTCTAATATTAGAATTGGTCTTAGTCGTTTTCCTCCAGCAAGTAAACTATATTTTGTAGATTCATTTAATGTCCCTTCTGGACAATCAGTATTTCGAAAATATTTTTCAAAACTATTATTAATTAATTTTACATCGTCTATTAGTGCTTGTTTAAAATCCATAACCATCTATGTTAGCTTATTTATCTAACATATGCTCCTTTCCGACTAACTTTTTACATTTTATAACTGTATAATTTTTTATAGTTAAACTCTTGTAGCAAGCTATCTAAACCTAAGATAATAAATATATATTTTTTTATATAATATTTTATCTATATACTCATTATTTCTTTTTCTTTATTTTCTAAAATATTATCAATTGAAGCTATATTTTTATCTGTTATTTTTTGTATATCTTCTTCTGCTTGTTTTAATTCATCTTCTGTAATCTCACTATCTTTTTGCATTTTTCTATAGCTATCTATACTATCTCTACGAATACTTCTTACTGCTATTCTTGCTTCTTCTGCTATTTTCTTAACTTCTTTAACAAGTTCTTTTCTTCTTTCTTCATTTAATTCTGGGAAATTTAATCTAATTACTTTTCCATCATTATTTGGATTAATTCCTATATCAGCTTTTAATATTTCTCTTTCTATTTCTTTTAAGATTCCTGCATCCCATGGTTGTATTACTATTAGTCTTGCCTCTGGAACAGAAATTCCAGCAACTTGATTTATTGGAGTTGGCACACCATAATAATCTACTTTTATTTTATTTAATATAGCTGGATTTGCACGACCAGCTCTAATTTCTGATAAATTTTCCTCATAAACACTTACTGTTTTTTTCATTTTTTCTTCTAAATCTGTATAATTCATAATATTCTCTCCTTTTATTTTTTATAATTAATTTAATAATTTTTATATATTATTTTTTTATTAAAAAACTACACCTCTAAACTTAAAATACTTTATTAAATAAGACATTTCATAATATTTTTAAGAAACTTTTTCGATATTTATGAAATATTTTCTATATAATAAACTATTTTACTAATGTTCCTACTTTCTCACCTTTAACAGCTTTTCTTATATTTTCTGTATCATCCATTGCAAATACTATTAATGGTATATTGTTATCTTTACATAATGATATTGCTGTAGAATCCATTACTTTTAAATCTTTATTTAATATGTCTAGATAAGTTATTTCATCATATTTTACTGCATTTTCATCTTGTTTTGGATCTGCTGAATATACTCCATCAATTGTTTTTGCAACTAATATAACATCTGCTTCTATTTCTGCTGCTCTTAATGCTGCTGCTGTATCTGTTGTAAAGAATGGATTACCAGATCCACAAGCAAAAATAACTACTCTTCCCTTTTCTAAATGTTTAGTTGCTTTTCTTTTTATATATGGTTCTGCAACTTCTCTCATTTCGATTGCAGTTTGTACTCTTGTATACATTCCTCTTGATTCTAATGCATCTTGAAGAGCTAGAGCATTCATTGTTGTAGCAAGCATTCCCATATAATCTGATGTAGTTCTTTCTATTTCTTTTCCATATCTACCACGCCAGAAATTTCCTGCTCCTACTACTACTGCAACTTGTACACCCAAGTCTAGCATATTTTTTATTTGGTCACAAATTTTTCCTATTACTTCTGGTGATATGCCAGTTTTTGCATCTCCTGCCAAAGCTTCTCCACTTAATTTTAATAAAACTCTTTTGTATTTAATATCAGACATAACTATACTCTCCTTATCTTTTTATACTTTTGCTATTGTACCATATAATAAAAGATTTTTGCAGTATTTTTTTAAAATTTTTATATTTTTTTATAATATAGAGTTATAATTCACAGTATTTTAGTTAAGCAAGAATAGTTACCTCCCAAAGTTAGGAGTTTAAATATATTTTTTATTCTCACTTGAAGTGTTAATTTTTCCCTTAATATTATCTATAATAATACAAAAACTATTATAAATAGATTTTTTTAAAGCTTATACACAAGGAGGATATATGAACCAAATATTAATAACTAAAGAATATAATAAAAAACAAAAATTTAAAATATTTAGTTTTAAATTACAATTTTATATTTCAATTATTTCTTTTATTATAATAATGATATTATTTTCGTCTATAGTTTACAGTAATACAAAAAAGGAAAAAGAATCGAAAAATTTAACTGATTCATTTAATATTAGTACATTATATGATTCATATGTAACTGATATAGATAGATTAAATAGAGAAGCTTTTGTAATAGGAATTATTGAAATTGAAAAAATAAAAATTA
>JAGATI010000211.1 GCA_017621295.1 Clostridia bacterium
AAAATTAAAATTTTAAATTATGTTACATATAAATGAATTTCTTGTAAATAAGAAAATAGATAAGAAAATAGATCAACAATATTATAAATATTACCCCAAAAATAAAGTCGAATTGATATCTAACTTAAATATATTAATAAATAGAGGTGAATATGACTTTAATTGTATAAATACCACTAACATAACTGATATGAGTTTTTTATTTTATAACCCTGATATTAAAAATGTTTCAAATATTTGCTTTGATGTAAGTAAATGGAATGTCAGTAATGTAACAAATATGAAATCTATGTTTTTCTATTGTAGAAATTTTAATTGTGACATAAGTAATTGGGATGTAAGTAATGTTAAGAATATGTCTCGTATGTTTTATAATTGTCAAAGATTTAATTGTGATTTAGATAAATGGAATGTAAGTTATATTTGTGATAAATTTAATATGTTCTATGAATGTGATTCTCTAAAAAATAAGCCAACATGGTATAAACAATAATCCAATATGATAAACTTAAATGAATTTCTTGTCAATAAGAAGATAAACAACAAGATAGATCAATATCGGTATTGTCCTAAGACACAAGATGAACTTATATCTATTATAAATGAATTGATAGATAAAGATGAATATGACTTAAATTGCATCAACACTATCAATATAACAGATATGTCTAATTTATTCAATAAGAATGTACATAAATCAATAAGAATAGACAATATTGAAAGTGTTGACATTAGTGATTGGGATGTAAGTAATGTTACAGATATGTTTGGTATGTTTGTTGGATATAAGAATTTCAATTGTGATATAAGTAACTGGAATGTAAGCAATGTTGAAAGTATGGAAGGGATGTTTTATGATTGTATAGTATTCAATCAACCTATTGGCAAATGGGATGTTGGTAATGTAACAAACATGGACAGAATGTTTAGTAAATGCATTTTTTTCAATCAGGACTTAGACAATTGGGATGTTGGTAAAGTGACAAATATGCATAAGATGTTTTCAGAATGCAAAAGCTTCAACAAGCCACTAAACAAATGGAATACATCAAATGTTGAAAATATGGGATCTATGTTTTATGGGTGCACTTCATTCAATCAACCATTAGACAATTGGGATGTAAGTAATGTAAAGAGTATGCATGAGATGTTTAAATGCTGTTATGAATATGATCAAAATATAGACAATTGGGATGTAAGTAATGTAAAGCTTATGCATGATATGTTTAAATATACAAATATAAAAGCAAGTTGGTATAAAGAATGATACATATGTAAAATTAAAATTTTAATTACTTATGATAAGTTTAAATGAATTTCTTATAAATAATAAGATATCTAATAAGATAACAAACATAGCATATAAGCCATCAACTAAATATGAATTGCAAAAGTTGATAGAAGAATATTTTTATAATGGCAATTTTGATTTGACTGAAATTGATGTTTCAGAAATAACTGATATGTCAGGTGTATTTGATGCAACTGATTTGAAAAATCGTATGATTACTAGAGTTATAGATATCAGTAACTGGGATGTAAGTAATGTAAAAACTATGGAAAATATGTTCTATGGGCAAAAATATATCAATTGTGACATTAGTTCTTGGAATGTCAGCAATGTTGAAAATATGGCAAATATGTTCAATCATTGCTATTCATTCAATTGTGACATAAACAAATGGAATGTAAGCAAAGTGAGAACAATGGATTTTATGTTTGAAAAATGTACATATTTCAATAAGCCTTTGAATAATTGGAATATATGCAATTTAGAATCAGCAATTGGAATGTTCAGTGAATGTTCATCATTTAATCAACCATTAGACAAATGGGATACTAGTAACTTAATATATGTTGAATGTATGTTTGACGGTTGTGTAAAGTTCAATCAAAATATAGACAATTGGAATACAGATAAGTTTGATTGTGTGACCCATATGTTTAAACGTTGCAATTCGTTAAAAAATAAGCCAACATGGTATAAAGAATGAAACATATACAAGAATTTTTAGTAAATAAGAAGATAAACAATAAGATAGATCAAAATACTGTATATAAATATCACCCTAAGACAAAAAATGAACTTATATCTGACATAAGAAAATTATTAAATCAACGTATATATGACTTAAATTGTATTGATACTAGTGATATAACAGATATGTCGGAATTGTTTGATACATACAATGGCATACATATATATAACAATATTGATATAAATGAATGGGATGTCAGTAATGTTAGAGATATGTCTTGTATGTTTAAGGGATATGAAAAATTTAACTGTGATATTATTAATTGGGATGTAGGAAATGTTACAAATATGAAATCAATGTTTGAAGGTTGTGAGAAGTTCAATCAAGACTTAAACAAATGGGATGTAAGTAATGTTAAAAATATGGCTTATATGTTTAAAGATTGTAAGTGTTTCAATTCCAATATAAGCGGTTGG
>JAGATI010000212.1 GCA_017621295.1 Clostridia bacterium
GACCTCCGTATATTTATTTTTTTGGTTAAACAAATTATACTTTTGGTCTTTATGTTTTTCCAGTCTTTGGCTGGATTTTTTTTATTTAATTTTGCCACCTAAAATTTAACTCATATTTACTTAACTTCTCACAGAGATTCGATACCAAATTAATATCTAAGGTTTGTCAGTAACTTTGAACACATTTTCTTTAAGAATACTTGTAATTTCATCAACTATTTTCTATCGCATAATGGAATTTTATTATTTTTAGAAATATCTCTTACCTCATTTAATACTTCTATTAAACAAGGTATAGTTATTTTTTCAGCTCCATTAATATATTTAGCATCCAAACCATAACAAACTGATTGCATTATACATTCAAGTTTATCTAGTTGCTTTATAAATTTTGCTTCCTCTGATAATTCATTTTCATATTCGTTCCATAATTGTTTAAAATCGTTTTTAAATTCAACATCTGAAAATATTTTTTCAACAGCTTCATTTTCTAATTTATGTTTTTCTTCTTTTGTTATAGTATTTGGTGTGTAATCACCTGCATATATCTCTCCCAACTCATGAACTAAAGCTAACTTTATACATTTTTCAGTATTATAATTCATATTATATTTTTCAATTATAGTAATAGCAAGCATTGCAACAGACCAACTATGATCTGCTACAGATTCAGTTTTATCACAATAATCCATACCTAACAATTTTGTAATCCAACCTTGTCTATACAAATTTTTCAGATGGCTAAATTGAAAAAATAATTTTACTGCATCATTATTTATCGAGTTTTTATATTTGTTATATGTATTTTCATTTTTTATATAATTATTATTTATTGCATCTTTTAACATTTGTACTGTTTGTCCTCCTTACCTACTTGTTTTAATAACTAAATATCTTATAGATAAAAAATCATCATATATATCCATTTTCCCATAATTCATCACAAGATAAATCAATTTCATCATTCCATGAAATTCCATATCCACCTTTATCAACTTTTACCTGATTAAATAAACCTGCTACCGTTTTTAAATTTTGAAAAATATCCCATTTAAAAAATAATTTGCTTACATCATAATATTTTTTAGTCCCATCTTGGAAAGTTATTTGTAGAATATAATCTTTAATTGTATTTGCGTTTTTTACTCTATGAAACATACAATCACCCCCTAAGCTAATGGCGGAATCTTTTTAAATTGTTGCGTATTCCAAATATTCAAAACCTCTTGTCTATGTACTTGTAACCATTCTTGTACAAAGTTTTAAAGCTCTATTTGGTAAATCACCTTCTAAAAGCTCTCCTGTTTGAATATCTATTGCTCCCATATACTCACCATATATAGCATGAATATGTGGTGGATTATGCTCTGCTTGTTGAAAATACATTTTTATTAATATTCCATAAAAATTAGATAGTATTGGCATAAAATTAAATCTCCTTTCTTCCTATAGCTACATTTAGTATAACATAATTTATAGAAAATTACTATTTTTTACATATTTTTACTCTCCAATAATATTCTTTTCATTTCTATTATATTATAAAAAGGAATATTAATACCTCTCTCAGCCATCATTATTACTTGCCTAGCGTATGCTATAACTTTATTTCTCACATTTAATGCAATTTCAACATCCTTATTTTCAGTAATATATTTCTCCAATATATATTCTTCCGTAGTAGGAAATATATTTTGAATTAAAAATACGGCACTTTTTCCAACTACTTCTCCAAAAACAAAATTATAAACTCTATGTTGTTTTTGTTTTTTATAATTATATATTTTTTCATATCTAGTTGAAATAGGTACAAACCAAATTATTTCATTATCAAATTTATCTCTAAAACAAAAATAACATGGTCTTTTAGTTCCGCTTTCTTTATTTTCCATTAATTTATATTCTTTAAATCTTTCAAAGAAGTCATCTTTTATAAAATAAAATTTTCCATCTTCTATTAGCAACTTAAAACGCTCTCCTTTATGAAAATATGGAATCTAAATTATATAGACCCCATACTTAACTATAACTATTCATTTTTTCACCTACTTATTTATATTCCGCAAGTAGGGGTGCGATTAACATTTTTTCATTCACAAATTTATATCTCGCAAGTGACGTTGCGATTAACATTTTAGTAATAGTAGATATTTAACATATCTATTATTATTATATTCATTATACATATGTTTTATCATTTTTTCAAGATGTTTTTGAAATTTTCTGGGCAATATATTTCTTTGTATTTTTTGTTTTTCTTGCAATATATTCAAGTAATGAACAAGTAAAAAATAAATTATTATCTTCTGCTGTTTCTCCCATTCTACACCTCTTTAATTCCTATATATTTTAAACAACTTAATGAACTTTCTGTACAAAATGCAATTTGATGTGTTGGATGCCTAAACTTATCAAGTTCCCAAAATGCCTCTCTTGTTATTATTCCATCCATTAAATCTGTAATATAATTATATACTTGATCATCCGCCATAGCACCAATTACAATATCATAATTATTTTTTTCTTCATTTCTACATTTAATAATAAAATCAAGCCATTCTTCTGTCATAACAACAAATTCTTTTATCTTCAAACTCGAATTTTCATCATATTCATATTGATTTATAACTGGTGTACTATATTTTCTAGCCCATTTTTCTGCTTGTTCTTCAAGAATTGTACAATAAAATCCTGTTCCGAAATCTTTTGTATATTTTCCTTGCATTATTTTAGGTACATCAACTCTACAATAACTTCCATGATAAACTATCTGTTTTGACATCTCTTCATCTCCCATACAATAATATTCTTCTTTTATATTATTCTTTTACTATGGTAAATAAGTTTTAGCAAGTGTTATATTTTTATATACATTGTAAATAATACTTTCTCTTTGTTCTGTTTTATAAACTCTCCTTCTTTAATCATTTGTTCTTGTACTTTACTATTTATCTGAAGCTATTATACAATAAATAAAAACAACTTACAGTCCATAATTATCAAAACTCTAACCTCTCATAATTTTAAGTTTCTTCTCCACAATCTTCACATCAGACTCATATGGTACATCCTTATTTTTTATTCTTTGATATTCATCTGTACCTTTTGAAAGAAGTACAATAACATCTCCGCTTCTAGAATTTGTTATTGCTTTATTAATAGCCCTTTTTCTATCCTTTATAATCTCAAATTTAGACTTATCATCTATATATTTTCCAATATCTTTACAGATATCTTCTGTTTTCTCAAACTGAGGATCATCAGCAGTTAAATATATATAGTCTGAAGCTTGTCCAACAATTTTTCCAAATTCTTCTCTTCTATTATATGCTTTTCCTCCTACAGTTCCACCTACAGATATAATTCTTCTATTTGGATAATCTGTTTTTAAAGATTCATATAATTTCTCAAAACTAAGTTTGTTATGAGCATAATCTATAATAACTGTTATACCTGATTTCTCATAAATAGTCATTCTTCCTGGTACTTTAGTTTTTAATAATCCTTTTCCGAATTATTTCATCATCAATATTTAACATTTTACACACACTAATTGCTGCTAATGCATTTTCTATATTAAATCTACCCTGCATTTTTATATTAAATACTTTTGAATATCTTAATTCATCATTTTTTACCACAAAAGAAAATCCATTTTCTTCTTTTAGTATTTCTGTAACATAATAATCTGCATCATTATTACTACCAAAAAAGACTACATTCTTTCCTTTAACAGCTTTAAGTACTTCTTCTAAATGCTTTGTATCCTTATTTATCAAAATGTTTTTACAATGTTTTAAGAATTCTAACTTACAATTCAAATAATCCTCAAAATTTGGATGTTCTAACTGGCTAATATGATCTTTATCTATATTCAAAAAAAGACCATATTCAAATTCTACTCCCTCCAATCTTGATCTTTTATAACTTTGAGAAGAAACCTCCATTGTTACGTTCTTTATATTTGACTTTACCATCTCATAAAAGCTCTTTTCAATTTCCATTGCTTCTGGAGTAGTTATATGCGACTTTTCATCCTTAACACCAGTATATGTCCATACAGAAGATATTAATCCTGGTTTTGAATTTGTATATTCTTCTAAAATATTATTTAAAAAATATGTAACTGTAGTCTTTCCTTTAGTTCCTGTAACTCCAATTTTTTCTAAATTTCTGTCTGGATAGTTAAAAAATTCTAGTGAGATAATTCCCATAGCCTTTAATACATTAGATACTATAAAATATGATGTATCTCCTGCTTTATATTTTTGTTCTGATACATAAGCTATAGCACCTTTTTCTATTGCCTCTTTTAAATATTCTTCCTTAAAATACATTCCTTTACAAAAAAATAAACTATTCCTTTCTATATTTCTTGAATCATATGAAATATAGTTAACATCTTCATCTATAATATTGCATTCTATTAATAAATCGTTTTTTATCAATATCTCCTTTATCTTATTTAAATCTAATACTAGTCCACATTTTGCATCATCATCCATAATTTTATCCCCTTTTTTAATATAAATTTATATTACCACAAATATAAAATAGGTACAATAATATATTATTATATTATAATACCTACTTATAATTTAAATGTTACCCTTAAATATTAAAACAGTAGAGTAGTAGCCTGTGTATTTATATATAAAAATGCAGTGATGCGCAGTTTGGAAGGACTC
>JAGATI010000213.1 GCA_017621295.1 Clostridia bacterium
AAATAACGGCACAAGGTCAGAACTGTTTTTTATTATAATATATAAGACTAGCTAAAGCCTACTTAAGCAAATCTAAAACCGTTAACTTGTAACAATTGTTTGATTTATGTTTTTTTTATTGTTGTTTAATTTGTTACAATATGTTAAAATGAATTTAGGGTGATGATATATGGAAAGTAATGATATGAAGAATAAAAATTCGGCAGTAGTACAAAATATAAATGAAGGATTTAGTGAATATTTAAAGGAGCAAAATATAAAGGCATATTATGAATTTGATAAATTTGAATTTATGGCTCCAGATAAAGATGGATTAGGACTAGGAGAAACGAACGTTTTAGTAGTAGAAAAAGAAGTAGAAGGTAAAAATGGTAAAAAGATACCTATATTTGAATTTTACAAAAATGGAGAGCTTATAGCAAATACTGATAAGAGTGGAGAACTAGTTTTTTCAGAAGAATATAAAAAAAGTTTAAAATCTCGGCTCAAAAGATTATTATGATGCAGTGAACTTGGATAAAAGAGAACCTACACACTTATCAAAAGAAGATTTAGAAACAAGACTTAAGCAAGAAGAAAAGTCTTTAGAAAAGAATAATAAAAATAAAGAGCAAAACAAGGAACAAGAAAGAAATAGCGAAGATAAGAAAGTAACTAAAGAGGAAATTGAAGAAGAATTTGGAGATAAATATGTAGTTGCTGCAAAAATTTTAGATGATGAACTAGCAGATAAATTAATTGGAACAGAAGGTTTTATTGGTTATCCATTAATGGCATATGATAAAGAAACAAAGGAATTTGTTTTAATTGGAACTAAACAAAATGGAGAGTTAAAAGAAGCAAAACTGCATACAAGTTCAACTTTAACAAATGTAAATAAGTATAATCATGATGGAAGTATTGTAAAAGAAACTTCAATAGCTGGAATGTCATATTTACCACCAGAAAATAAAGATGCAATTAGTATGGAATTAAATCAATATGGAGAAATAGAAATTAATAAAATTGTAAATGCTAGAAGTGAACATGCACAGGCAATTCCAATAGATACAAATCAAACTATGCCAACAACAAATGAGATAGAGGAAATGAAAGAAAATGGTGAATGTATGGAAGAGATAATGCAAATTATTGAAGAAATGAAGACTGAAAATATAATAGATGATATTGAAGAAACTGAAATACTAGAAGAAATATCAAATAATGGTAAATCTGTAGAAGAAGATAAGGAATATTTAGAGAAAATTGCTAAACAGAAAGAGCAAGAAGAAAATAAAGAAATACAAGAAGAGAAAACACAAGAGGAAATTGACGAAGAATTATGGTGGGTACCTAATAGAGATATACATTAGAGAACATAAAGAACATTGAAAATGGAAATTATAACTCCATATTCAATGTTCATTTTTTTTCATGTATAAAATTTCCACTACTTGGAGAAAATATGTGTAAAACATATTATGCAAGGAGTGGAAATTTTGAAGGAATATAGAGTTTTAAATATAAACGGCGCAGTTTTAAATAAAAATCAACTGGAAAATTATTTACAAAAAGTAGCATCAAGCCACATTTTGAAAAATAAATCTGATAAAAATACTTATCCAATTCCTAGAGTTAAAGAAAATTATGAATTTATAAATATGGTATATATATTATTAAATGAACATTTAAAAAGTAATATTCCTATTCATCCAGCAGGTGAGTGGATTCTAGATAATTTTTATATAATAGAAAAAACTGTAAAAACAATAATTAGAGATTTATCTTTTAAAAAATACGAAAACTTTTTAGGTATATCTAATGGTAATTACAAAGGATTTGCAAGAATTTATGTTTTAGCATCTGAAATTATTGCATATACAGATTCTAAAATAGATGGTGATATTTTAAGTAATTTATTAAAGAGCTATCAAAATAAAAATACACTAAGCATGGATGAAATATGGAATATAGGTTTATTTTTGCAGATAGCATTAATTGAAAAAATAAGAGGTTTGTGCGAAAAAATATATTCCTCACAGATGCAAAAATATAAGGCTGAAAATATTATAGAGAGATTAGTAGAAAATAAAAAGCCTGATGTATTAAAATATAAAAATTTGCCTAGTTATAAAACAAAGATTTTAGGATATGGGGAAATGAAATATCCGTTTATCGAATATATGTCATATAGACTGAAGTCTTATGGAAAGCAGTCATATAGCTTTTTAAAAATATTAGAAAATCAAGTAGAAATGATGGGAACTAATATAACAGAAGTTATTAAAAAAGAACATTTTGATATAGCTGTAAAAAAAGTTTCTATGGGGAATTCTATAACTAGTATTAATACTATTCTTCGTATAAACTTTTTAGAGATATTTGAAGAAATAAATGGTGTAGAAGAGATATTAAAAAATGATCCTGTTAAAATTTATGAAAATATGGATTATAAAACGAAGATTTACTATAGAGATACAATAAAAGACATTTCTAAAAAGACAAAAATATCAGAAATATATATAGCTAAAAAATGTTTGGATTTAGCACAAAATTCATATAACAAGCTAGATATAGATGAAAGAAACCTAGATATAATAGAAGATAATAATAAAGTTATAGATTTAAAAAAATCACATATTGGATATTATTTAATAGATGATGGGAAACAAGAATTATTATCTAATTTATTAAATAAGAAGATAAAATTTGCAAGTAATGAGAAAAAAGCAAAAATATATATTTCTAGCATATGTATAATTAGTTTTATATTTACTTTTATATTGATGGTTACTATGTATTTTCAAAATAAAAATATAATAATATCTGTTATTCTAGGATTACTTATTCTTATTCCTATTCAAACAATTGTTACCCAAATTACTCAATATTTGCTTAGCAAATTAGTTAGCCCTAAAATGATACCAAAGCTAGATTTTACAAATGGAATACCAAAAGCAAATGCTACAATGGTTATTATACCAACAATTATAAAATCTAAGGATAAGACAGAAGAATTAATGAAAAAACTAGAAGTGTATTATTTGGCTAATAAAAGTGAAAATTTATATTTTACACTACTTGGTGATTGTAGTAGTAGTGATAAAGAAGTTGAGAGCTTTGATGATACAGTAATTAAAGCTGGAGTAAATATGGTAAATTTACTAAATGAAAAATATAAAGATGAAAATTTTCCTAAATTTAATTTTATTTATAGAGAAAGATTTTGGAATGAAGGTGAAGCTAAGTTTTTAGGATGGGAAAGAAAAAGGGGTTTTATAAATCAATTTAATTCGTATATATTAGGAAAGGCAAAAAATCCATTTAAAACAAATACTATAGAAGATTGGAAAAAGGTAAGTAATTCTAAAATACCTAAAATTAAATATATTATAACATTAGATTCAGATACAGATTTAGTTCTTAATTCTGGACTTGAGTTAGTTCGGAGCTATGGCACATGTGCTTAATTTACCAAGTTTAAATAAAACAAAAGACTTAGTTTTAGATGGTCATGCTTTAATGCAACCAAGAGTTGGAGTTCGGGCTTATTGCAAGTAGAAAAAGTATATTTACAAAAATCTTTGCTGGTCTTCGGTGGAACAGATTCATACACAAATGCAATATCAGATACTTACCAAGATAATTTTGATGAGGGGATTTTTACAGGAAAAGGAATTTATGATGTTAATGTTTTTTATACTTGTTTAGATAAAGAGATTCCAGAAAATAAAGTACTTAGTCATGATTTATTAGAGGGTAGTTATTTAAGATGCGCACTAGTTTCAGATATATTACTAATGGATGGATATCCAACAAGTTATACAAGTTTTAAAACAAGACTGCATAGATGGATTAGAGGAGATTATCAAATTTTATCATGGCTTAAAAGTAATATAAAAAATAAAGAAGGAAAAATAAAGAAAAATCCTTTGAATTTATTATCTAAGTATAAAATGTTAGATAATATTTTGAGAAGCCAGACAGAATTTTTCTCATTAATATCTATTATATTTTTAGTAATATTAAACTATATATATAAAATAAGAGTATGGCCGTATTTAGTAATTTTAATTATATCTATAACTATTTCAAGTTTTGTAGATATTATTAATAGAATTATTTTTAGGAAAGATGGGCAAAAAAAACAACATACTTTTGAAAAAACAATTACAGGTTTAATGGGAAGTGTCTTAAGAGCAGTTATGTGCATAATGACACTTCCAGATAAAGCTAGAATGTCTATTTCTGCTGGAATGAAATCTATTTATAGAATGACTATTTCAAAAAAGAATTTACTTGAATGGACTACTTCTGAAGAAGCGGAAAATTTGGCTAAAAAGGATTTAATATCTTATTATAAGTCTATGTATGTAAATGTTATATTAGGAGTTTTAGGACTAATATTAGTATTTTTAAATAAACAAGAATTAACCTCTATTTTTGTTTTTATAATATCAATATTATGGATAATAGCTCCAATAGTTATGTATTGTATAAGTAAAGAAATAAAAGAAAGAAACATGTTTGATGAATTAAATGAAAGAGATAAAAGGTATATTTTAGAGATTGGAAAAAGAACTTGGAACTTTTTTAAAGAAAATATAAATGAAAAAAGTAATTTTTTGCCACCAGATAATTACCAAGAAAATAGAAAAGAAAAGCTTGCACTTAGAACTTCACCAACTAATATTGGTCTTCGGATTGCTTTCTGTAATATCAGCTTATGATTTAGGGTATGAAAACTTAGAAGATACTTTAAATTTATTAGAAAAAATGATAAATACGATTAGTAATCTGCAAAAGTGGAATGGACATTTATATAATTGGTATAACTTAAAAAATCTAGAACCACTTATACCAAGATATGTTTCATCTGTAGATAGTGGTAATTTTGTTCGGATATTTATATATTGTAAAACAGTTTTATTTGGGGCTTGCAAATAATGAAAATTTTAATGGAATTATTAAACAAATAGATAAATTGATAGATGAAACAGATTTTAGTAAATTATATAATGAGAAAATTAGATTATTTTCAATAGGATTTAATGTAGAAGAAAATAAACTTACAGAATCATATTATGATTTATTAGCATCTGAAGCAAGACAAGCAAGTTTAGTTGCAATTGCTAAAAAAGATGTTTCCTCAAAACATTGGTATAACTTAAGTAGAACTCTTACTATATTAAATAGATACAAAGGATTAATATCATGGTCTGGAACTGCTTTTGAATATTTAATGCCAAATGTAAATATTCCAAAATACCCGGCAAGCCTGCTTGATGAATCTTGCAAGTTTATGATAATGAGTCAAAAGGAATATACAAGAAAATTAGGTATTCCATGGGGAATATCAGAGTCTGCTTTTAATTTAAAAGATTTATCAAACAATTATCAATATAAAGCATTTGGTATTCCATGGCTACGGATTAAAAAGGGGACTAGAAGAAGAATTAGTCGTGTCTAGTTATGGTAGTATAATGTGGATTGCAGATGAACCTAGAGAAGTAATAAATAACTTAAAAGTATTAGAAAATGAAGGAATGTATCAAAAATACGGATTTTACGAGTCTATAGATTATACTCCAAGCAGGTTAGAAAAAGGTGAGAAATCACATCCAGTAAAGACATATATGGCACATCATCAGGGATTAATACTTTTGTCTATTAATAATTTAGTTAAAGATAAAATTATTCAAAAAAGGTTTATGCAAAATCCAGAAATGCAATCTATAGCTATTTTGTTAGAAGAAAGAATGCCAGAAAACGTTATTATAACAAAAGAAAAGAAGGAAAGAGTAGAAAAAATAAAATATTTAGCAGAGGAGGTATATACAGAAAGGATGCAAGATAAGGTAAATAAAGAGTTGCCAGTATCAAATGTTATTTCAAATAGTAATTATACCGTAGTGATGAAAGATAAAGGAAATGGTTATAGCAAATATAAAGATATTATAATTAATAGATACAAAGAAACAGAAGATATAATGCAAGGGATTTTCTTTTTTATAAAAAATGTAAACACAAAAAGAATATGGACATCAAATTATACAAACTATCTTTCTAAACCAGATAAATATCAGATTAAATTTACTCAAGATAAACATAAAATAACTAGATTAGATGGAAGTATAGAAACTACTACTAAAGTATGTATTGCTCCAAATGAACCAGTAGAACTAAGAAGTATAGAACTTAAAAATTATGGTGTGGATGAGGAACTTTTAGAAATATCGAGCTTTTTAGAACCAGTACTGTCTAGTAAAGAACAAGATTATGCTCATATGGCATTTAATAATTTATTTTTAACTTATGAATATATTAAAGATTCTGGCACAATTTTAGTTAAAAGAACTGCAAGAGATAATAATAAAAATGATATGTTTTTAGCAGTTAATTTATATTCTCAAGATGAAACAATTGGGGAGTTAGAGTTTGAAATAGATAAAGAAAAATTTAATGGAAGAGGAAACTTAGGGCTGCCTATACTTGTTAAAAATTCAAGTCCTTTTACAAATAAAGCTAGATTAACAATAGACCCAATAGTAGCATTAAAAAGAACAATTAAAATAGCTCCTAACGATGCTAAAACGATGCATTTAATAATATCTGTAAATGAAGATAGAGAAATTGCGCTGCAGCAGCTAGATAAATTTAGGAATGAAGAAAATATTAAAAGAACTTTTGAATTATCGAAAGCTAGAGTAGAAGCGGAAAATAGATATTTAGGATTAACAGGAAGTAAGATAGAAGTTTATCAAAAGATGCTTTCATATCTATTATTTGCAAGTCCGATATCAAAATTTAAAATTGATGCTAATATGAATGAAAAATATTCTGTATATGATTTGTGGAAATATGGAATATCTGGAGATATACCTATATTATTAATAAAAGTAGGGAATATAAATGATGTTACAGTTTTAGAAGATGTTATAAAAGCATATGAATATTACAGAATTAAAAATATTTATATAGATTTAGTTATTATAAATGAAGAAGAAAGTTCTTATGAAAATTATGTAAAAGATGAGATAGAAAAAGTATTATTTAATAAAGATATTGCTTTCTTGCAAAATCAAAATGCAGGTATATTTATATTAAATAATTTAACCAAAGAAGAGATAAAGTTTTTGGAAGTAAGAGCAAATTTAGTTTTAGATAGTCATTTAGGAAATATAAAGTTACAAATTAAAGATTTGGAAGATGAATATTTAGAAAGTTTAAAAACATCAAGTTATGAACCAAATAAACAAATAGTAATTAGTAATAAGCAAGAAAAGGAAAAAGAACTTATAAATATGAAAGAACTAAAATATTATAATGAATATGGAGGTTTTTCGGCAGACGGGAAAGAATATCTAATGAAAGTAAATAAAGAAAATAGATTACCAAATGTGTGGAGCCACGTAATAGCAAACCCTAGATTTGGAACATTAGTTACTGAAAGTATGGGTGGATATACTTGGAATGAAAATTGTAAGCTAAATAGAATAAGTGCATGGTCAAATAATAGTATATTAGATATTCCATCAGAAATAATTTTTTTAGAGGATTTAGAAGCGGGTAGAAAATGGTCTCTTCGGGCTAAATCCAATGCCAGATAATAATGATTATTATATAACTTATGGATTTGGATATGCGAGATATCTTCATAATAGCAATAGTATAGTACAAAATTTAACAGTTTTTGTACCAAATGAAGATAGAATAAAAGTTAATATATTAAATTTAAAAAATACTCTTCCAAGAAAAAGAACATTAAAACTAGTTTATTATATAAAACCTGTTTTGGGTGAAGATGAGATAAAATCTAATGAATATATTAATTTAGAATTTAACGAAAATTCTAATATGATTTTGGCAAAAAACTTAGCAAATTCGGATTTTGATGATATTTGTTATGTTAGTAGCAGTGAAAAAATAAATTCATATACAGGTGATAAGAAATTTTTTATTGGAAAAGGTCATTTAGGAAATCCAGAACGGTTTAAGTGCTACAGAACTAAATAGAGATTTGAAATTTGGTGGGAATTCTATTATTGCAATCGAATTTAAAATAGATTTAGAGGCATATGAAAGTAAGGAAATATCTTTATTACTAGGAGAAGAAAAAACAAAAATTAAGTGCCAAGATACAGCTTATAAATATATGAAATTAAATTATTGTAATGATGAACTTAATAAAGTAAAAAGATTCTGGCAAGAACTTGTAGAAAAACTTCAAGTATATACTCCGCTTGAATCTACAAATATTTTATTAAATGGATGGGCTATATATCAAACTCTTAGCTGTAGATTATGGGGAAAAACTGGGTTTTATCAATCCGGAGGAGCTTTCCGGTTATAGAGACCAACTCCAAGACTCTATTGCAATTAAATATGTAAATCCCAATATCACTAAAGAACAAATTATTACTCATAGCATGCATCAATTTATAGAAGGTGATGTAGAACATTGGTGGCATGAGGAGACTGGAAAAGGAATAAGAACAAGATTTTCTGATGATTTATTATGGCTCCCATTTGTACTTTCAGATTATATTAAATACACAAATGATTATTCTATATTAGAAATTGTTACAAAATATAAAAAAGGTGAACCTTTAGAAGAGGGAATAGATGAACGCTACGATAAATACGAAGATTCTGAAATAGAAGGAACAATATATGAACATGCTATAAGAGCAATTGAACATTCATTTAAATTTGGTGATAATGGATTACCTAAAATAGGTAGTGGTGATTGGAATGATGGATTTAGTACAGTAGGTAATAAAGGTAAAGGTGAAAGTGTATGGCTACGGATTTTTCATGTATAAAGTATTAAGTGATTTTATTCCAATATGCGAATATAAAGGGGATTTAGAAAAAGCAGAAAATTATAAAAAAATTATGACAGATTTAAGAAAAGCATTAAATACTAATGGCTGGGATGGTAGATGGTATAAAAGAGCATTTATGGATAATGGAGATATATTAGGAAGCCTGCAAAATGATGAATGTAGAATTGATAGTATTGCTCAAAGTTGGGCAACTATATCTGGTGCTGGAGATAATGACAAAAAATACATTTCACTAGAAAGTTTAGAAAATCATTTAGTAGATAAAGAAAATGGAATAATAAAGTTATTAGACCCTCCTTTTGAAAAAGGAAATTTAAAACCAGGATATATTAAAGCTTATGTTCCAGGTACAAGAGAAAATGGAGGACAATATACTCACGCTAGTTGCTGGGCAATAATAGCAGAAAGTATGTTAGGATTTGGAGGAAAAGCTTTAGAATACTTTAGGATGATAAATCCAATAGAACATGCAAGAACTAAAGAATCTGCTAATAAGTATAAAGTAGAACCGTATGTAATTGCAGCAGATATATATGGACAGGGTAATCTTTCTGGAAGAGGTGGCTGGACATGGTATACAGGTTCAGCTAGTTGGATATATACAGCTGGCATTAAATATATTTTAGGTTTAACAATAGAAGACGGATTTTTAGCTGTTAATCCAAGTATTCCAAATGATTGGAAGGAATATAGTATGAGATATAAACATGGAGAGAGTATATATAATATAAAAGTAGAGAATCCAGATGGAAAGAGTAATGGGGTAAGTAAGTTTATAGTAAATGGCGAAGAAATAGAGGAAAAAAGATTGAGATTGGATACTAAATCTAGTGTTTATAATATTACTGTAGTTATGTAAGTTGTGATACAGAAAATTATTAAATATGTAAAAATAAAAAAGCACTTTGATTATTTATTAAAAAGAATCAAAGTGTTTTTTGTAAAATAAAGATATCTTTTTAATATTTTTTAAAGTAATTATTCATATATTACGTTACATTTATATATAAATACACAGG
>JAGATI010000214.1 GCA_017621295.1 Clostridia bacterium
GCTTTTGTAATAGGAATTATTGAAATTGAAAAAATAAAAATTAACTATCCTATTTTATCTAATCAAAATACTGAACTTTTAAAAATATCACCTTGTAGATTTGCAGGTCCTACACCAAATAAAATTCGGAAATTTATGTATTGCTGGACATAATTATGCAGATAAACGATTTTTTGGTAGACTAAAAGAACTTGCAATTAATGATAAAATAACTATTTATGATTTATCTGGAAATAGTTTAGATTATTTTATTTATGAAAGAAAAGAAATTAACCCAGATGATTTGTCTTGTATGTCACAAGAAACAAATGGGCAAAAAATTATAACATTAATTACTTGTAATAATATGTCTGATAAAAGATTGTTAATAAAAGCCAAAACACTATAAACAAACTAAACGATTTTTAGATTATTTATAGTGTTTAAAATTTTATTTTATATTTCTACTATTTTTTATTTTATATTGTAATTTTTTACTTTTTTATATGCATATATTGCTGAAACACCACATATAACAGCAAAAGCTATTATTGCATAATCTTCTGTTATACCTGTTTTTGGTAATGTTTCATTTGCTGATGTATTGTTTGTACTATTTGTATTAGTTGGAGCTACAACATTATTACTATTAGTCATATTTGTATTAGTTGAATTTCCACCTAAAACTTCTTCTATTTGTTGCATAACTAAATCATCAGTTGCCAAAACTGTAGTTTGTAAAACAACAAATAATAAACTTATAATTAACATTACACTTAAAATTTTTTTACTTATTTTCATATCTCTCTTCTCCTTTTTTCTTTTGATATTAATATTATTATCTATATTTTTTGATTTTAATATACAAAAAACATAAATAATCTTTTATTTTCTACTACATTTTATACTTAATTTCTTGCATAGTCAACATTTTTTTAAAATATTATTAAAATTTATAAATTATAGTTATTAGTCAGCCTTAATTTTAAAATCACTTATAAAATTAATTCGTAGCCTGTATTTATATATAAAAATATTTACACATTAAATCTAAATAGCACTATATCTCCATCTTGCATTATGTACTCTTTTCCTTCAAGCCTAACTAATCCTTTTTCTTTGGCAGCTGCCATAGAACCTTCTCTTATTAAATCCTCAAAAGAAACAATTTCTGCACGTATAAATCCTCTTTCTATATCTGAATGTATTTTTCCAGCTGCAGCAGGTGCCTTTGTTCCTTTTTTTATAGTCCAAGCTCTAACTTCTGGTTCACCAGCAGTCAAGAAAGACATAAGTCCTAATAAATCATAGCTTGCTTTAACAACTTTATCTAAGCCAGATTCATTTAAACCGAAGGGCTTCTAGCATTTCTTTTTTATCTTCGCCTTCTAACATAGCTAGTTCTTCTTCTATTTTTATACATAGAGGAATTACTTCTGCTTTTTCTAAGTTTGCATATTCTTCTACTTTTTTTACAAGTTCATTATTGCTTGCATCTCCTATATCTTGTTCTGATACATTAGCTATATATAAAATTGGCTTCATTGTTAATAAATATGTTTCTTTTAAAATTTCTTTTTCTTCATCTGAAAGTTCAATTGTTCTTGCTGATTTTCCTTCTTCTAATACTTTTTTTACTTTTTCTAAACAATCTACTTCAATTTGATATTTTTTATCGGCTTTTAATAATTTTCTAGCTCTATCTAATTTTTTATCAATTGTTTCTATATCTGCAAATATTAATTCTAAATTAATAGTCTCTATATCTCTTAAAGGATTAACACTTCCATCAACATGTACAATATTAGGATCTTCAAAACATCTTACAACTTGCACAATGCTATCTACTTCTCTTATATGTGACAAGAATTTATTTCCAAGTCCTTCACCTTTACTTGCTCCTTTTACTAAACCTGCAATATCTACAAATTCTATAATTGCATGTGTAGTTTTTTGTGGGTTATACATTTTAGTTAATTTATCTAATCTTTCATCTGGCACAGGAACAACACCTACATTAGGCTCTATTGTACAAAATGGATAATTTGCACATTCTGCTCCTGCATTAGTAATTGCGTTAAATAAAGTACTTTTTCCTACATTTGGAAGTCCTACTATACCGATTTTCATTTTATTATATCATTCCTTTCTTAACAATTTTATCTTTGTTACTGCTCATAGCTTACTTAAAAGCATACACTAGTGTCTATCTAATTGTTTGATATATCAATAATATTCATAGTTGCTTGTATAGCTGCATTATAATACTTTCTCTTTTCTTCTTGTTCTTTTCTTTCTTTTTCTTCTTTAAGTTTTAATTCTTGTTTATATTGAATCCATGGATTTAATTCATTATCATCTGTTGGATCCCAATTTCTTAAATCTTCAGAATATTCAGATATCTTTTCTACACTTGGAATTCCAAATGGCCCTGGATTATCTGATGAATAAAATTCCACTCCGAGTACCAGCATCACAATTATCATAAATCCATTTAGCATTTTCTACAGTAAGTCTAATACAGCCTAAAGATACATCTTGTCCTAATTTGTCATATTCCCAATATTCTAAACTTGCTGGATTATATTTTTCTAAATATGGTACAGAATGAAATAATATATTTCCAATAATTTGTGTGCAATATTGCCCATATACATTTCCTTGCAAACCTAACCATTCTTGTTTATATGTAGTTATTTTATATGTACCTAACTTTGGTGTATATTCTCCTGTAGAACAAAGCATAGTTTTAACAGGAACACTATATCTATTAAGCTCATCTTTTTCATATATATTTACTGTTTGAGTTTTTAAATTTACTTTTATATAATATTTACTATCTCCTGTAGGATAATTCTCTTTATTTTCATTATTATCACTTGACGATATAATCTCTTTGTGTAAGTCTTCAGATACATCAACAACTATTGGAGATTTTTGACTAACACTTTTTATATTTATTTCTTCTATATTGTTTTCTTTGTCAGAAAAAATATATGTAAGAGTATATACAATAACAATATTGGTTACAATAGCTATTGCAACCAATAAAAATATTATATTACTATTATTTTTTATTATTTCTTTTATTTTATGCAAATTTATTCCTCCCAAATTTTAAGTTTTGGAGCTTCTAACCGGATTTGAACCGGTGACCTCTACCTTACCAAGGTAGCGCTCTGCCTCCTGAGCTATAGAAGCAAATTATTATAAGAAGAAAAGTAGCTTTGTTATTTTCCCAGCTTTTTACAACTTGTTATTTGCTTAATATATGTTATTACATCTATTTTATATATCTCTTTTTATTTATTATAGTATCTTTCTTAATTTATAATATATGTGGACTTTTTATAATTTTTATATTAAAAATAGTAATAATATTTTTAAGTCCACATATTATATTTAATATACATTTACACATTATCATTTAAATTCTTAATTGCTTTTTTTCTTATTCTTTGTATAGCATTATCTATAGATTTAACCTGAGTATTTAACTCTTCTGCAATCCTTACATATGATTTACCATTTATATATCTACTAAGAACTTGTTTTTCGAAAGTACTTAAATTTTTATCTATAGCATCTTCTACTGTTTGATAATATTCTTTTTTAGTAATTGTATCTAAAGGATCTTCTATCTGGTTAGATTCAAAAATATCTATTAAAGAACTATCTGTTTCATCATTATCATATGCTGATACATTTAATGATAAGTAAAAATTAAGTGGTGAATGTTTTTGTCTATTTGATGTTTTTATAGCTGTAATTAGCTGTCTTTCTATACATAAGTTAGCAAATGTTTTAAATGAATTTTGTTTTTCTAAATCGTAACTTTTAATAGCTTTAAATAGTCCTATTAAACCTTCTTGAACTATATCTTCTTTTTCTGCACCAATCATAAAATATTTACTAACTTTTATATTAACTAAATCTTTGTACTTATCTATTAAATAATTAAGTGCTTGCTTATCACCAGATTTAATAATTTTAATTAAATCTTCATCAGTCATACTATCATAATTTATATTTGTAGAACTCCACATATTTCTACTATTGTTCATAATTATTATTGTTCTCCCTTCTGATGATATGCTTCTTCTTCTCGTATGTATTATAATCTAGCATGCTTTTTAATGTCAATAGAAATTTGCGGAAATATTGATAATTTATTGTATTTATACTATAATCTATAAAAAAATATATAAAAAAAGAAAAAGGAGATTTTTTATGTCTTTTGATGGAATAACTTTAAAAAGTGTTATCGGAGAATTAAACAATTCTATTATAGGTGGAAAAATAAATAAAGTATTTGAACCAAGTAAAAATGAAATTATTTTAGGTATTTATTCTAATGGTAATAATTATCTACTTAATATGTGTATTTCTTCTAATAATTATAGAATAAATTTAAGCACACATACAAAACCAAATCCACTTAATGCTCCTCGGTTTTTGTATGCTACTTAGAAAACACTTAATAGGCTCTAAAATAAGAAAAATATATAGTAATGGCTTAGAAAGAATTGTTATATTTGAACTAGAATGCTATAACGAATTAAATGATTTAGTAAATAAAAAATTAATACTTGAATTAATGGGGAAACATAGTAATATAATTCTTGTTAATGAAAATAACAGAATAATTGATAGTCTTAGACATTTAGATACTTATTCTAAATCATATCGAAATATTTTACCAGCACATGAATACATTTTTCCTTTATCTGAAAAATTAGATTTTTATAATATAAAAGATTTTGAAGAGTTCTACTCTATTGTTAATAATAATTATAATAATATTGTAGAAGCTGTAACCTCTAATTTCAATGGCATTAGTAATTTCTTTTTAGAAACAAGCATAAAAATTTTAGGTATAAACTCTTTAATAAATTCAGAAAATTGTCTAAAATTATATGATTATTTAAAAAATATTTTAAATAATATTGGTACATCTAATTTAACTTGCATGAATTTTGATAAAAACTTCACTATTGTTTTAGAAAATAATAATACTCCTCTGCAAGTAAACTTTTTTATTGATGACTTCTACTATCAAAAAGAAACAGATAATATATTTATAGAATATAGAACTAATTTATCAAAGCTTGTACTATTTACCTTAAAAAAAGTAACTCAAAAGCTTAGTAATATTAATAATAAATTAAAAGAATGTGATAAAATGGATATATATAAATTATATGGTGAGTTAATTATTGCTAATCTTTATAAGCTTAATAATATAAATGAAAATTCTGTTACCTTAGAAAATTATTATGATAATAATAATCTAGTTACAATCCCTTTAGACAAACGATTTTCTGTTTCAGATAATGCAAAAAATTACTTTAAAAAATATAATAAATTAAAAAATGCTCTTGAAATAGTAACTATTCAAAAAATCGAAACACAAAAAGAATTAAACTATATCGAAAGTATAATATATGAATTAGAAAATTCAAAAACAGTATCTGATATAGACGAAATATATAATGAAATATCTGAAAGTCCTTTATTTGATAATATGAAAAAATATAAATCTAAAAAAATATCAAAAGTTTCTAACAAAAAATATGTAGAATCTATTAACCCTATTGTTTTTGAAATTGATGGATACTCTGTTTATGTTGGCAAAAATAATAAACAAAATGACTATTTGAGTACTAAATTTGCAAAAAAAGACGATGTATGGTTTCATACAAAAGATATACATGGAAGTCATGTAATTCTAAAAACAAATGGAACATCACCTACACTTAAAACTCTTGAGAAATGTGCAAGTTTAGCCGCTTACTTTTCAAAAGCAAGACTTTCATCAAATGTTCCTGTTGATTATACATTTGTAAAACATGTAAAAAAGCCATCTGGCAGTAAACCTCGGAATGGTAATATATACAAATAATAAAACATTATATGTTAATCCAAAATCAAATGATTAATAATTCATTTGAAATGTGCATAAAGGTACGATTCTCTTGTCCAATTTTTATTATTTAAAATCAAGTATGTTTTAGATAAAGAAAAATGAACAAGAGAACCATCCCTTTGTCCATTTGTCCAATCTTTGTCCACTTAGAAAATTTAACTTTCTTCTTTTGGATTCAAAATACTTTGTATATCTTCATCTTCAAATAAACTTTCACATATATAACTTTTAGCTTTTTTGTTTTGTTTTAACGCTGCTATTGCAATATCTTTATCTTTCCTTAATTCTTTACTTGCATATTTTAATATAATTGCTTTATTTTTCACAGCTTCTAAAACTACATCTTTATCATTTCTTAAATTTTCGCTTGCATAATATAAAATTTGTCCATCTTTTTTTACTGCTTTTAATATTACATCTTTATCATCTTTTAATCTATCACTTGCATAACAAGCTACCCACCCGAGTTTTTTCTAGTGCTGCTATTAATATATCTTTATCATCCTTTAATCTGCTACTGGCAAATTCTAAAGCACCACCATCTTGCTTAAGAGCTTCCAACACAAGTTCTTTATCATCTTGTAGCTCAGGTGATGCCCATTCTAAGTAAGCTCCCTTTTGTTTTACAATATCTAATATATACTCTCTATTTGTATTATTATTTTTTATAGTTTCTATATCATCCATTATATCCTCACCTCTTAGCTATATTCCTACTTTATATTCTATATTTTCCATAAAAGGAAACATCTCTTTTAGTCTTTTATGTGTTATAACTATATTTTTTGGCTGAGGATTCTTATCATCTTCAGATAATAATTTCTGTGTATAACAGTTTTCTGAAGTTTTAAATATTAAATATCTGTTTCTTACATAAGTACAAAAAATTTGATACCCATCATCTAGATTTTTTTCAAAATCTTTAAATGTATATTGTGAATTCATACCTTTCTCCTTTATATATCTTTTAGCACTTTTGCTTTTTATTTTATCATTTCTTCAAATTGTTCTTCTGTAATCACTTCAACTCCTAAACTCTGTGCCTTTGTAAGCTTACTTCCTGCATCTTCTCCTGCTATTACATAACTTGTCTTTTTAGAAACAGAACTAGAAGTTTTTCCTCCAAATTTTTCTATAATGTTACCTGCTTCATCTCTTGTATATTTTGAAAGAGTTCCTGTTAATACAAATGTCTTATTTTCAAAACGATTATCTGTATTTTCTTCTTCTAAAGATGTGGTATTTACACCTGCAAGCTTTAATTTATTAATTAAATCTATTGTTTGTTCCTGCCTAAAAAACTCATATATGCTTTTTGCAGTTATTTCACCTACATCATTTTGATTACTTAAATCTTCTAAAGATGCATTCATCAAATTGTCTAAATTTTTATACACTCTTGCTAAGCTCTTTGCACTTTTTGCACCTACATGTCTGATTCCTAATGCAGTTATTAACTTAAATAAATCTCTTTTTTTACTATCTTCTATTGCATTTTTTAAATTTTCGGCAAACTTTTTACCGTTTTTCTTTAATGATGCTATATCTTCTAATTCTAAGTCATATATATCTGAAATTTTGCTAATTAAATTTTTATCAATTAGCCCCTCTATAATACTATATCCGAAGACCTTCTATTTCCATTCCTTCTTTTGAAGCAAAATGAACTATGCTTCTTAATGCTTTAGCTGGGCATTCTATTCCCATACAACGTTTTACTGCTTCTCCTTCTTCACGAACCGCTTCTCCGACCACATACAGGACATTTATCTGGCATTTCAAAATCTATTTCTTTTCCTGTTCTTTTCTCTTTTTTAACTTCTACAACTTCTGGTATTACATCCCCTGCTTTTTGTATAACTACAGTATCACCTATTTTTAAATCTTTTTCTTTTATAAAATCTTCGTTATGAAGTGTTGTTTTAGATATTGTTGAACCTGCAACTTTTACTGGTTCTAAGATTGCCATAGGTGTAATTGCACCGAGTTCTACCTACCTTGCAAACTATATCTTTTAAAATAGTTTCTTTTTGTTCTGGTGGATATTTATAAGCAATTGCCCACTTTGGAACTTTGTATGTTGAGCCTAAAACTTTTCTATCATCTAAATTATCTACTTTAATTACAGCACCATCTATTCCAAATTTTAGTTTTTCTCTATCTTCACCAATTTTTTTAATTGCTTCTATTGCTTCATCTATTCCATTACAATATATTTTTACTGGATTTACATTAAAGCCTAATTCATCTAAATATAATAATTGTTCATAATGAGAATTTAAACTGTTATTTTCTATTTTCTGAACATTGAAAATATATATGTCTAATGGTCTTTTAGCTGTAACTTTAGAATCTAATTGTCTTAAGGAACCTGCTGCTGCATTTCTTGCATTTGCAAATAAGCTCTCACCTAATACTTCTCTTTCTTCATTTAAGTTTTCAAATTCTTTTTTACCAATAAAAACTTCTCCTCTAACTGTTATTGTTACATTTTCTTTTAGTTCTTTAGGTATGGTTTTAATTGTTTTTATATTTTCTGTAACATCTTCCCCAATTAGACCATTTCCTCTTGTTGCACCTTGAACTAGCTTTCCATCTTTATATTCTAAAGCAAGAGAAAGTCCATCTATTTTAGTTTCAACTACATATTTAATATCTTCTTTATTTAATTGTTTTTTTACTCTATTATCAAATTCTATTAATTCATCAAAAGAAAAAACATCTTGCAAGCTTTGAAGTGGAACTTCATGTGTAACTTCTTTAAATCCTGTTTTTACATGTCCACCTACTTTTTGTGTTAATGAATCTTTTGTGATTAATTCTGGAAATTCTTTTTCTAATGATTTTAATTCAAGCATCATCATATCATACTCGTAATCTGATATTTCGGGTTTATCTTCATCATAATATTTTTTTGCATGATATTCTAATTCTTTTCTTAATTTATCAATTTTTAATTTTGCCTCTTTTTTGTTCATAATATCTTTTTATAATACTTGTTTAGTATTATTTTCATCCTTTCATTTTTAATTTTTAGTTGTTGGTTAATAGCCTTTTAAAACGAGATTGTTTAAAAAACATCTTTTTTTTCAAAAATTGTACCCTCAAATTTGTATAGTTGATGTACAAAATTAATCTAGTCGAACCTTTAAAATGGTTTCTCTAAAAATTAGCCGTCCGAAAGTTTTAGATATTAATGATTTTGAGATTATAATTGTTTCCTTACATAATTTAAGAAATTCTAAGCTCTAACTTTTGGCACCCTTTCTGTACTCTTTTCTTTCGAAAAAAGAAAAGCTACGAACAATTTCCAAAAGTTAGAGCTAAGAATTTCTAAAATTATTCCAGTCAAACATTATAATCTCAAAATCATTAATATCTAAAACTTTCGGACTACTCTAAAATGTCAAAGTATCAACATTTAATATTATTAAGATTTATTATTTATTGTTATATACTTAAATATATATATTATAATTCTTCTTTAAATAATTCTTTTCCTGCTTTTATATAATTAAAGCCAGAAAAGATTGTTGCAAAAACAGATATAAGCATAAGTATACTTGAGATAGCATTTATAATTAAACTTCCTCCAGATAAAGTTCCTCTAAAACATTCAAAGAATGGATTCATATCTAGTATTGCAATAATTAGTGCAAGCATTTGTGTTACTGTTTTTAATTTTCCCCAAATTGATGCTGCAATTACCTTTCCACCTTTTTCTACTGCAACTAATCTATATCCTGATACAATAAATTCTCTAAATAATACTACAATAGGAATCCATGCAGGTAACCTGTTATTTGCTTCTACAAGCATAATCATTGCAGCTAAAACTAATATTTTATCTGCAATTGGATCTAAGAATTTTCCAAATGTAGTAATTTGATTTCTTGACCTTGCTATATATCCATCTAATTTATCTGTAATTGATGCGATTATAAAAATTAAATCTATAATAATCCATGTTAATGGTATGTTAAATATTTCTCCATTTATTCCTAAAAAAGGTATTATAACCATAATTGGAACAAGTATAATTCTAAATATTGTTAATTTATTTGCTAAATTCATAATTTCCTCCTTGGTTTTAAATTTTCTTAAATTATATACAATGCATGCAAAAAAATCAATAGAAAGTAAAAATAGAATTATTATTGTTTAATGTTTCTTTATAAAATTATTGTCTATTTTCTATTTGTGTTATTTTATATTATATGATTTAATAGTTTTCTATCAAAAAAGAAGAATTATATTTTGAAATTGATAATTCTTCTTTTTTATTTTATGTATTA
>JAGATI010000215.1 GCA_017621295.1 Clostridia bacterium
AGTCAAACATTATATCTCAAAAACATTTATATATATGGAGCTTTGACTACTCTACAATGTTAAAGCATTATCCTGTAACTTTTCTTTAGTGAAAATTAAATATAATTATTGTGATTATATGCTAATTTTGATATAATCACAATATAAATAAAATGAAAGGAGAAATTTAACTAATGAGTGAAACACAAATCCAAGTGATAAGAGATGTTATAAAAATGGCTCCAAGACTTAATATAGAATGTTTAAATTCTATAAAAGTATTAATGGAAAAAGCAATTGATTCTGAACTTTTAAGACTAGAACCAACTATTATACTTGAAAATATGGATATTACAGAAAAAGTAATGTATTTAGAATATTTACAAGAAAATAAAACTACAAAAGAATATGAAAAAGCAGGTAGTGTATCTTTTGAAGAAATCCTAAAAAAGGAGGGATTGACATTTGATGATTTACAACATAAAGATTAGACCAAAAGCTATAAAGTTTATTGAAAAACAAGATAAAATTCAAAGAATGAGAATTTATAAAGCAATTTACAACCTACCAAATGGTGATGTAAAGAAAATGGTCGGTTGTAAAGATTATTATAGATTAAGAATTCGGAGATTATAGAATAATTTATGAACTTAACCAAGATGAACTTATTGTTTTAGTTACAAAAGCTGATAATAGAGGGCAAGTTTATAAATAATTTTTTTTATAGTAATAATTTCTATAAAATCAAATTTAAATTTTAAATATAGTTATATCATATAAAAAATTTTATATATTATAATTAAATAATATATAATTCTATTTATTTTATAAATCATTTTCATACAAATCTGCTATATAAACATTTTTTTCTTCATTATTATCCATAAAACCTACTTTGGCAACATTATTATCTACTTCTTGAATCCAAACAGGACGTTCATTGTAATAAACATCATGTAATTCTTTATTCTTTAAGATTTCAGAAATTCTTTCACCATTCATATAATATACCTCCAATAAATATCATATTAATAATAGTATATACAAGCTTAGGAAAAATATGTAACTTTTTTATTTAGTATTATATAAATAAAATTGTTGACAATTGTAAACAATATGATATATAATGTATACAATAATGTAAAAGGGGATGAGAAAAATGGCTACTGTAAGAATAAATGAAGAAATAAAAGATGAAGTAACTCCAATATTAAACAAATTAGGAATCTCTTTAAGTGAGGCAATAAATATGTTTTTACATCAAATAAAACTAAATAATGGAATACCTTTTGATTTAAAAATAAAAAATCCTGTAGAACTAAATGATGGATATGGTTCATATATATGTGAGGAAGGTCATTTACATGATTATAGTAAAATCAATTTAAAAGAAATTGAAAAAGAAGCCAAAAGTAATAAAACTTATAATAGTGCCAAAGAAATGATTAATGATATTTTAGAAGAGGAATAGATATATGTATAAAATAGTAGTAACTAACAGATATAAGCAAAGTTTAAGAAAAGCACATAAAAGACGGATATAATTTAAAGTTATTAGAAGAAGTTGTTGATATTCTATCAAAAGGTGAAGAATTACCTCTAAAATATAGAAATCATCCATTAAAAGGCAATTATAATGGGTATTATGATTGTCATATACTTCCTGATTGGGTATTAATTTATAAAATTGAAAAGGAAGAATTGGTGTTACTATTATTTGATGTTGGTACACATTCAGATTTATTAGAGTAACTCTTATAGTATAAGATATTTTATCTATATAAGTATAAAATTTTTATATTATAAGAGTTTTTATATATAGAGAAATAAAAAGATAACAAAAACTAGGTGTTAAATTTTATTAGATATATTGAATTTAGGTTACTTATGCAATGTTAAAGTATTATCCTGTAACCTATCGAATATAGAACTAAGGTAATATCCTTGACTAAAGCCAAATAAAGTTATAAAATAATCACCAAGACAAATGAGGAGGAAAATCTTATGCAAATTATATATGAAGAACATATAATCGATGTAAAAACAGGAACAAAAGTAATAGATTTATTAAAAGATGAAATATCAAGATCAAAATATAAGGTTGTAGCTTGTCGTTTTAATAATGAAGTAAAATCACTTAATTATGAAATAAATTCAGATGGAAAAATAGAATTAATAGACCTTACTAATAAAGATGGAATGAGAATTTACAGAAGAGGTTTAATTTATATAATAGGAAAAGCTTTTTATGAAACTTATAAAGATGCACTTCTTACTATTAATTTTCAGTTATCAAATAGTATGCTTTGTGAAGTTTCAAACATGCAAGTTACAAAAGAGATGATTGAAAAAGTAGATGAAAAAGTAAAAGAAATTATAAAAAGGGATGCTCCTATTACAAAGATAGCAATGACTAAAGAAGAAGCAGAAGCTTTTTATGAAAAAGAAAATACACTAAAAGGTAGATTACAATTAGATGTAAAAAAGAAAAAAGAAATTATGTTATATTATTGTGAAGATTACTATAATTATTTTTATGGAGTTATGCCAATATCCACAGGAGTTACAGATATATATGAAATTTTAGAATATGATGGTAGATTTTTAGTTCGTTATCCAAGTAAAAAAGCACCAGATAGATTACCAGAATTTAAAGAAAATAAAAAGCTACTTGCAACATTAGATGATTATGAAGAAGTACATAAAACATTAAATGTACATACCCTATACAAGTTAAATAAAATTGTAAAGGAAAACAAAATAAAAGATTATATATTATTAGATGAAGCTCTTCATGAGAAGAAAATGGCACAAATAGCAGATGATATTGTTAAAAGAGAAAAAGTAAAAGTAGTATTAATTGCAGGACCATCATCTTCAGGAAAAACAACTTTTGCTAAAAGATTAGGACTTCAATTAAGATTAAATGGATTAAAACCAGTTACAATATCTGTAGATAATTATTTTGTAGAAAGAACATTAAATCCTAAAGACGAATATGGAAATTACGATTTTGAGTGTCTAGAGGCAATAGATATAGATTTATTTAATGATCATATACTCAAGTTATTAAACGGAGAAGAAATAGAAGTACCAACATTTGATTTTGAACATGGAACAAAAGTATATAAAGGAAATACTATGAAATTAAATGATGACCAGATTCTAGTAATAGAAGGTATACATTGTTTAAATGATAAACTTACACCTTTAATACCAAAAGAGCAAAAGTATAAAGTATATATTAGTGCTTTAACCGTTTTAAATATTGATTATTACAATAGAATCTCTACAACAGATACAAGATTAATAAGAAGAATTGTAAGAGATAATCAGTTTAGAAGTTATTCTGCACTTCACACTCTTAATATGTGGGATTCTGTAAATCGTGGAGAAGAAAAAAATATTTTTCCATATCAAGAAGAAGCGGATAGTATGTTTAATTCTTCTTTAATATATGAACTTGCAGTATTAAAAGATTATGCTATGCCGTTATTAGCAAAGATAGATAAATCACATCCAGAGTATTCAGAAGCCAAAAGATTATATACAATGCTTGGATATTTTGAATCAATACCAGGAGAATATGTGCCACAAAATTCTTTATTAAGAGAATTTATAGGTGGAAGTATTTTTGAAGACTAAATTTTGTAAGAAGTTAATTTTGAAAGGAAAATAAAATGTTAAGTAATTTTACAAAAATTGATGAAGAATTTATATGTGAAAATTGCGGCAAACATGTTTCTAAATTAGGGTATACATGTAGAAATCATTGTCCATATTGCTTACATTCTAAACATGTGGATGTAAATCCAGGAGATAGAGCAGAAGATTGTCATGGAACGTTAGAACCGATTGGATTAGAAATAGATTCTAAAAAAGGATATGTAATTGTTTTTAAATGTAAGAAATGTGGAATGATTAGAAAAAATAAAGCGGCAAAAGATGATGATATGGATTTAATAATAGGTCTTAGTGCAAGACATTAGTAAAATAAATGTTATGTATATGTTTTACATTTATAGGGAAAATAGTTACCACCTAGCTAAGTGTTAAATATATATTTTTTAGAACCAATCTCGAAGCTTTTATTAAACATAATATGTGCAAGTAACATTAAATAAGTTAATGTAGTTATGTATATATTGGAAAATAAAAGGGGATAATAAAATTAATAGAGGTGAATACATATGCAAGGAGAAAGTATAGGAATGGAAAAAAGACTTATTAGAATTCCTAAGTATACATTAGGTGAAGAACTAATTAGTGCAATATCACATGGTATTGGTGCAGGACTTGGAATTGCGGCACTTGTTCTTTGTACTGTAAAGTCTGCAATACATCATAATCCATATGCTGTTGTAAGTTCATGTTTATATGGAAGTACTCTAATTATTTTATATTTAATTTCAACATTATATCATAGTTTTAAGCCAAGTATTGGAGCTAAAAGAGTGTTTAGAATATTTGATCATTGTAGTATATTTTTACTTATATTTGGAACATATGCGCCTTTTACATTAGTTACATTAAATGGGGGAGTTCGGATGGGTTATTTTCTCCATAATATTAGCTACAACTGTGTTAGGTATAGTGTTAAATTCAATAAACTTAGAAAAATATAAAAAAATATCTATGGCTTGTTATATAATTATGGGATGGATGATTATATTTGCGTTTAAGCCAATGTGTAGAATACTAGATTTAAATGGTATAATTTTATTAGTGGTAGGAGGAGTTGTATATACTATTGGTGCTGTTATATATGGATTAGGTAAAAAAGTTAAATATATGCATTCATTGTGGCACTTCTTTGTTTTGGGTGGTAGTATATTACATTTTTTGTGTATTTATTTATATGTTATATAGAAAAATGGAAAAAAGTTCTTGCAAAACAAATATAGTAGTGATAAAATAAAAACGCATTTAAAAGGGAGTAGCTTAAAAAATACTAATCAACAATCTCGAATTATTATCTGGTTAGTAACCTTATAAATTAAGGAAGCAAGACTTTTAAAGAAAATATTATATGGAGTAAAAAATATAATAAGTTCTTTAAGAGTCTTATTTTTATATAATAGAATATTTATAGAAATATTATATAAACTAACCATATAAAGAAGTAATTTTTAGAAAGGATGAGAAAATATTGGAAAAGAATTGGTTTAGTAAAAGTGTAGAGGAAGTAAAAAATGAACTTGAAACAGATTTAGAAAAAGGGCTTACAGATGAGATGGTAACAAAACAAAGAGAAAAGTATGGAACAAATGAATTAAAAACTCAAAAAAAGAAAAGTTTATTTGTAAAATTTTTAGAGCAATTTAAAGATTTTATGATAATAGTATTAATTATAGCAGCAGTTGTTTCAGGCATAGTTGGGTATATGGAAGGAGAAGGAGTTACAGATTCTATTATCATCTTAATTGTAGTAGTTGTTAATGCCATTATAGGTGTTGCTCAAGAAGCAAAAGCAGAAAAATCATTAGAAGCACTTCAAAAATTAAGTAGTCATTCAGCAAAAGTTATGAGAAATGGTAATTTAGCAGTTGTACCTTCTAAAGAATTAGTACCAGGAGATATTGTAATATTAGATACTGGAGATTTTGTATCAGCAGATTTAAGAATTATAGAATCAGCTAATTTAAAATCACAAGAAGCATCATTAACTGGTGAATCTGTACCAGTAGAGAAGAATGAAAAGATAATAAATGATGAAAAAGTTGGAATTGGAGATAGAGTAAATATGCTATTTTCTTCAAGTCTTATTACTTATGGTAGAGGAAAAGGAATAGTAGTAGAAACTGGTATGAATACAGAAGTTGGAAAGATTGCAGGAATTATAAATGATACTGTAAAATCTGAAACTCCACTTCAAACTAAGCTTAATAAATTAGGTAAAACTTTAGGCTTAGCAGCACTTGTAATCTGTGCAGTTATTTTTGGAATAGGATTACTTTATGGAAAAGAACCAATAGATATGTTTATGACAGCTGTTAGTTTAGCAGTTGCAGCAATTCCAGAGGGTTTAGCTGCTGTATCTACAATTGTTCTTGCAATTGGTGTACAAAGAATGGTTAAAAAACATGCTATTGTAAAAAAACTTCCAGCAGTAGAAACTTTGGGAAGTGCTACAGTAATTTGTTCAGATAAAACAGGAACATTAACACAAAATAAAATGACTGTAAAAAAAGTATTTTATGATGAAAAACTAGTAAACTTAGAAGATATCAAACAAGAAGATATAAAAGATGACCTAGAAAAACTTGTATATGTTAGTATGTTATGTAATGATACAAAAGTAGGAAAAGATAACGAATTAACAGGAGACCCAACAGAAACAGCTCTAGTAGATATGGGATTTAATTTATCATTTAAGCCTGAACTTTTTGAAATGCTTCCAAGAGTTGCTGAAATTCCATTTGATTCAGATAGAAAATTAATGACAACAATTCATAAGTTAAATGATAAATATATAGTTTATACTAAAGGTGGAGTAGATGAGTTATTAAAAAGATGTAATAAATATATATTAAATAATGAATTAAAAGATAATTTAGATTCATATAAACCTACAATATATAAATATAATGAGGAAATGGCTAAAGATGCATTAAGAGTACTTGCAATGGGATATAAAGAATTAGACCATATGCCGGAAGAAGAAGAAGTTAAAAATATGGAATCTGATTTGATATATATTGGAATGGTTGGTATGATAGATCCACCAAGAGAAGAAGCAAAGCTTGCTGTAGAAAAATGTAAAACAGCAGGAATAAAAACAGTTATGATAACAGGTGACCATAAGATAACAGCAACAGCAATAGCTAAATCTTTAGGAATATTAGAAAACGAAGAAGAAGCAATTACTGGAGCAGAACTAGAAGAAATGTCTGATGAAGATTTAAAGAAAAATATTAGGAAATATTCTGTATATGCAAGGGTATCACCAGAGCACAAAGTAAGAATTGTAAAAGCATGGCAAGCAAATGGAGAAATTGTTAGTATGACGGGTGATGGTGTAAATGATGCACCAGCTTTAAAAACAGCAGATATTGGTTGTGCAATGGGAATGGTAGGAACAGATGTTGCAAAAGAAGCAGCAGATGTTATATTAACAGATGATAATTTTGCGACAGTTGTATCTGCAGTAGAAGAAGGAAGACGTATTTATGATAATATATTAAAAGCAATTCAGTTTTTACTTTCAAGTAATGTTGGTGAAATTATAGTTTTATTTGTTGCAATTTTAATTACACCATTATTAAGTAATATATTCGGAATAGATATAAAATTAATAGAACCTCTACTTCCAATTCATATTTTATGGGTGAATTTAGTAACAGATTCTTTGCCAGCTTTAGCATTAGCAGTAGACCCAGCAGAAAAAGATGTTATGAATAGAAAACCTTTAAAACCAGGTAAAGGAATATTTACTAAAGGAATGACATGGAGAATAGTATATCAAGGAATTATGATAGGGTTAATAACACTTGCAGCTTTTGTAATTGGACTCGCAACACCTGATAGTAGCCTGCCAGAAGTATATAATGATGCAGGTGTAAGATTATCAAATGAAGAAGTAAAAGTAGAAATTGGTCAAACAATGGCATTTACGGTACTTGCGTTATCAGAATTAGTTCATGTATTTAATATTAGAAATAATAAAAAATCAGTATTTAAAACAAAAGTATTTAATAATAGTAAGTTAGTTTTAGCTATAGGTGTATCAGCTGCGTTAATGCTTGTAATATTATTAGTACCAGGATTAAGACATATATTTAGTATTCCAGTATTGCCTACTCAGAATATAATAGAGATTATATTGCTTGTTTTGGCACCACTTGTAATTGTTGAATTGTTTAAATTGTTTAAGATTAATACGATTAAAGATGAGTAATTTTTGTCAATGGGGACAGGATTGTTTGACATAGAAAAAATTAAGATATGAGACTAATTATTAGAAAAACATGATAAAATAATAAATATTTTATCATGTTTTTTCTAAATGGAAAATGAAAAAGCTAATTTTAAATGGTAAGAGTTGAGGTTTTGAGAGATATGGCGGATTATAGAAATTAGTGAAAAAATGGGCTTGATAAACAATTATAGATTTGATATAATTTTTATAAATTAAAGAGGAAAAGTTATTTTGTTAAATAGCAATAAGGCGAACCAAATAATACCATAAGATAAATTAATAAAAAAGAATATAATAATTATTAAAATGGAGAGTGGAAAATATGATAGATGCAAGAACAAAAAAGATTTTACAAGCAATTATAAAGCATTGTAATATAATAAGTGATACAAAGATACATTTTGGAGATAATTATTCTGATTTCGAAAATAATAATATATATCAAAATGCTATATTAACACCAATTACTCAAATAGGGGAATTAGTTAAAAGACTGCCAACAGAATTTAGGACACAGTACAACCAGATTCCATGGAGAAATATTGCAGGAATGAGAGACATTGTAGTACATAGTTATGAGACAATAGATAAGACAATACTATGGAATGTTGCTAATATTGAAATTGACAAAATAAAAGAATTTTGTAAAAAAATATTAAATGAGGAGATTTAACATGTCAGAACTTGAAAAAATAACTGAAAAAATAAAACCGGTTGCAATAAGATATAATTTAGCATATGTTTGGGTTTTTGGCTCTTATGCAAAAAAAACTCAAAAAAAAGATAGTGATGTGGATATAATAGTGAGAACAGAAGATGTATTGGAAGGATTTAAAATTGTAGAAGTAAAATTTGCATTAGAAGAGGCATTAAAGAAACAAGTAGATATAATAACTACAGGAAGTATAAAAGATTCTTTACTAGAGAGCGAAGATTTAGAAGAAGTTTTAGTATATAGTGTAGAGGATAAATAGTGATATTTAAAGATAAAAATAATATTGAAAAATGGTAATATTCTTAAATATTTTTCAGTAATGGCAAGAAAATCTTTAAAGAAATTTACAAGTTTACAAAAGAAAACCTGTTTGCCAATAATTGATTTTCACAATAAACAAGTATAAAAAAATATCACAGAAACTATTCCAAAAATGGAGTAGTTTTTTTTTACTAAAAATTAAAATAAACACTATCAAATTCCGATATAATGTTATATAATTAGACAAGAAAAGTAAGGTGATATTTTTATGTATGATTTAATTGTTACAAAACAAAAAAATGATAAAACAAAATTATTAATAATATTATTAGTAATTTGCTTTTTATTAGGTTTATTTTTTATAATTGGAATTAACAAAATAAATATTGCAAATAATAAAGACATACAAGTTGTAAAGATGACTGAAATAGACATAAATGATGTAATAACAAAACAAAAAAACTTAGAAATGAAAAATAGAAACAAACTTGCTTTAACACAAGAACAAATAGATAGAATAAATAATATTTATTCATCATGTGAAGAAAAAAGAGCTTTTTTAACTTTTGATGATGGTCCATCTAAAACTGTAACTCCATTAATATTAGATGTATTAAAACAAGAAAATATAAAAGCTACGTTTTTTGTATTAGGAAGCAGAGTAGAATATAATCCGGAAATAATAAATAGAACTTTTGAAGAAGGTCATTATATAGCAAATCATGGATATTCACATAAATATAGTAGTATTTATACTAGCATTGAATCTGTATTAGATGAATATAATAAAACAGAACAATGTATAAAAACAGCACTTAAAAATGATGATTATAACTCTAGAGTTTTTAGA
>JAGATI010000216.1 GCA_017621295.1 Clostridia bacterium
AAAATTGTGTTGACAGATGTATTAGAAATTTATATAATTGAGTTACCAAAGTATAGTAAATATGCAGTTGATGAGAAGATAGAAAGCTTAAATCTTTGGGTAAGTTTCATAAAAAATCCAGAGGTGGTAATAATGATAAATAAAAATGATAGTAAAACAGTTAAAGAAACAAAAAAAGCAATAAATAAAGCAAAAAAAAGATTAGAAGAGTTAAGCAACAATGAACATGAAAGATATTTAGCGGAACTTAGAGAAAAATATACTAGAGATCAATACGAGATTCAGGCTTATGGATATGATAAAGGTGTTGAAGAGGGAAAAATAGAAGGAAGAAAAGAAGGCAAGCTAGAAGGAATAATAGAAGGGCGAAAAGAAAAATCTATTGAGATTGCAAAAAGTCTATTAACACAAAATATTGATATGGAAGTTATTATAAAATGCACAGGACTAACCAAAGAAGAAATTAATGAAATAAGGAAAAAGTAATAAATAAGAAAGTAGAAAAAAGTTAGATTACAATCTAGCTTTTTTTAATACAATAAATTTTGGTGATAAATGCAAAATATTATGATATTCTCTGGAAATAAAACGAAACTTAAATTTAAATATTGACAAACAGGACAAAAATTTGTACAATTAAATTATTAATTAACAATTACTTATAAGTAAAGAAAGGAGAATGGTTTTATGAGCGAAGACGATATAGAAATAGAAGATACCAAAAAAGCTATATTAAAAGCATTAGAAACACTAGTCGAAATTAGTAATGATAAAAGAGAAAGAGCAGTAGCTGAACTAAGAGATAAATATTTAGAACATGTAGCATCTGCAGGAGAAATAGAATTTATTGATCAAGAGAATACTAGAGATATAACAAAAGATGTAGAAATTAATAATAATATTTTACAAAAGATAAAGGAAACATGGACAATAGAAGAAGTAGATTTTTATTTCTACTATATTGTAAGACCAATGGTAGCAACACCTTTATATAATAATTTTAGATTTAATTATATTCAACAAATTTTAAAAATAATAAAAGAAAAAGAACAAGAGGAATAATAATGTCGAAATATATAATGTGAAATTAGTTGAAAATAAATAAATTTATGTATATAATAGTATCAATGTTAGGGGCGGTTATACAAATAAAAAAGTATAACTACCTCTATCTTTTTATTTCAAAATATTTAATTCTAAAGGCAAATTCTTGCCCAAAATTTAAAGGAGTGATTTTATGTCAAAACAAGAATTATTAAAACCAACAAATGATTATGTATTCGGAAGAATATTTGGATACAAAGGAAATGAGTTTATAACACAAGGACTATTAGAGGCTATAACAGAAGATAAATATCAGTCATTAGAAATAGCAAGTTCTGTACCAACTTTAAAAGAATTACAAGATGATAAAGTAGGAATTTTAGATCTTAAGGTAACAGCAGATAGCAATATAAATTTTGATATTGAAATGCAAGTAGCAAGTTGTGATTATATGGCAGATAGGATTCTTTGGTATTGGTCTAATTTATATTATAATAGTATAAATAAAGGACAAGAATATAAAAAAACTAAAAAGACTATAGCTATATTAATTGCAGATTTTAATTTGAAAAATTTAGCAAAGATACATAAGTATCATACAGCTTGGCATATAAGAGAAGATGAATTTTCTGAAATTATATTGACAGATAAACTAGAAATTCATATAATAGAATTAAAGAAGTTAGAGGTAAATAATAACCAAAAAGGCAAACATAAAAAATTAGAAAATTGGTTAAAATTTATCTTGAATCCAGAGGAAATGGAGGAAATAAATATGAGTGAAGATATAAAAGCTGCAAAAAGAGTTCTAGAACAAATAAGTAAAGATGAAAAGGAAAGAGAAAAGGCATATTTAAGAGATAAGTATATAAGAGATTGGAATTCAAGAGTAAACGAAGGCTACGAGTATGGAAAGGCTGCTGGGATGATTGAAGGAAAAAAAGAAGGAATAGCTCAAGGAATAGCTCAAGGAATAGCTCAAGGAATAGCTCAAGGTAGAGCTCAAGGTAGAGCTCAAGGTAGAGCAGAAGGCAAGGCAGAAGGTAGAGAAGAAGGAAAATTACAGGAAAAATATGAAATTGCAAAAAAAATGTTAAAAGAGAAAATGACAATAGAATGTATAATTTCTATTACAGGCTTAACAAAAGAAGAAATAGAAAAATTAAAAAAATAATAGTCATAAAAAGGATGTAAAAAATGAAATCAGAAAAACTAATATTACAATTAATAGAACAAAAAATATACAATGTAATAAGTAATAGATTAAGAAAATATATAAAACCAAATTTAGAACTAAAAGAAGTAAATGATATAGATTTAGAATTATTAAAAAAATTAAAATCCACTTATGGAATAGGCGGAATAATTTTAGATGTTGATGAAACAATAAGAAAAGATATGATGAAAATTCCAGATTGTAATAAAGAATGGATAAAATATATGAAACAGGAATTTAAGGTATTAATATTATCAAATGGATATGATAATTCTGTAAAAAGTTTTGCAAATGAAAATGGAATTGAATATATTGGATTTGCAAAAAAGCCATTAAAAAAATATTTCTTAGATGCATGTGATAGAATGGGATTAAACCCTGAAAATGTTTTGGTTATAGGGGATGATATTATTAATGATATTTATGGTGCAAATAAATGCGGTATGATTTCTGCTATTGTAGATAGTGTTAGAGATAATGAAACAATAGATATATAATAGATAATTATTTATATTAAAAGTTTACTATACTTACTAATTGTACTAATTATTAAAATTAGAGCAATTTACTAATATAGTAAACTTTTTTTGAAACTTACAAAAAATTATGCTAAAATAGGAGCAAGTTATAAACTAACAAAATAAAGTAAGGATGATAAACATGAATTATAGAATAACAAATGGTTCTGTATCTTATGGAGCTGAAACAATATTAGAAGAAATAAATTTTGAAGTAAAGGGAAATGAAAAAGTAGCTATAGTAGGTAGAAATGGAAGCGGAAAGTCTACTTTATTAAAGTCTATTATAAATAATGAATTACTAGAAGAAGGAACAGGAGAAGAAAAATTTAATATATACAAAGAAGGTAGTCCAGTTATTGGATATTTAAAGCAAATAGAATTTGATGATGATAATATTACAATGTTAGATGAAATTCTAAAAGTATATAAACCAATTATAGATTTAGAAGAGAAAATAAACAAATTAGTAGAGAAAATGCAAAATAATTCTTCAGATGAATTAGTAAAAGAATATTCTAAAGCAAATGAAAAATATGAAATTTTAGATGGATATTCATATAAAAAAGAATATGAAACAGCTATAAATAAGTTTGGGTTCTCTAAGGAAGATAAATATAAGAAAATAGGTGAGTTTTCTGGAGGACAAAGAACTAAAATTGCTTTTATAAAGTTATTACTTAGTAAACCAGATATACTTTTATTAGATGAGCCAACAAACCATTTAGATATAAAAGCTGTGGAATGGTTAGAAAAATATTTAAAAAATTATCCTAAAGCAGTAGTTATAGTTTCACATGATAGAATGTTTTTAGATAAAATTGTAAATAAAGTTTATGAAATAGAATATGGAACCATTACTAAATATTCTGGAGATTATACATATTTTGAAAACAAAAAGAAAGAAAATTATTTGAAGCAATTAAAAGATTATGAATACCAACAAAAAGAAATAAAAAGGTTAAATGATATTGCAAATAGATTTAGGTATAAGCCTACAAAAGCTAAAATGGCTATGTCTAAATTAAAACAAATTGAAAGAATGGTAAAAATAGAGGAACCAAACAAATACGATTTAACAACATTTAAGACGAATTTTGAAGTGAAAAGACAAAGTGGAAATGAAGTTTTAAGTGTGAGAAATCTAGAGATAGGATATAAACAAACTCTACAAAATATATCTTTTAATTTGTATAAAGGAAAGAAACTAGGAGTTATTGGAGAAAATGGAATAGGAAAATCTACTTTACTTAAAACTTTAGTTAATAGAATAGATAAAATAAATGGAGAGTTCAATTTTGGATATAATGTCGAAATAGGATATTTCGACCAACAAATGGCACTTTTAGATTCTAATAAAACAGTAATAGATGAATTTAGTGGTGAATTTCCAAATTTAACAACTACTGAAATTAGAAATTCACTTGCATCATTTATGTTTTTTGGAGAAGATGTTTTTAAACAAGTAAATATGCTTTCTGGGGGAGAAAAAGTCAGATTACAATTATGTAAAATCTTAAAAAAATGTCCTAATTTATTAATTTTAGATGAGCCAACCAATCATATGGATATTATAGGAAAAGAAAGTTTGGAAAATTTATTAAAAGCATATAATGGAACAGTTATTTTTGTATCACATGATAGATTTTTTGTTAATAAAATTGCGGATTGTTTGTTAGTTTTTGAAAAAGATAAAGTTACATATTTTGATGGAAAATATAGTGAATATGAAGAAAGTAGAGAAGACAAACAAGAAAAAGTTATAGAGGTAAAAAAAGAAAAAGTAGTTAATAATTTATATTTAATGCAAAAAGAAAAAAATAAGGTAATAAATAAAATTCATAGATTAGAAAAGGATATAGAAGCTTATGAAGAAAAAATAGCAATATTAAATGAAGAATTATTAAATGAAGAGATATATACAGATTATGCAAAATTACAAGAAATTCAAGATAAAATTGATGAATTAAATAAAAAAATAGATAAGAATATGGAAGAATGGGAGAAATTACAAGAAAGTATAAAATAATAAATTTCTATTAATATGATATGTAGAATTTATAAAACTTTATTAACCTAGTAGATATTTTTTTATTAATAGCAATTAATACTATTCAAACAAAATAATAATATTATTGAAATGAAATATTATTATAAATGAAAAATATTATTACAAAGAACAAAAGTATTATAAGGAAAAAAATTCTTGTTGACAAAAAAACTCATTATTGTATAATTTTTATAGAATATGTTTTACTAAAGATAATAGTTTAAATAACAAATAAAATTATTATATTTCGAATATTATTTATTATCAAATGTAAAAATATAAAAATTAAGGGGGATAAAATGAAAAAAAAGCTAAAAGGTATATTAAAAATTGTAGTAACATTAATGATAATTTTTATGGCAATATTTATTTCTTATCAAGATAAAAGCCATGCAGATGCAGGATATCATTCTAGTTATAGTGGTGGAAGTAGTAGTCATAGTAGTAGCCACAGCAGTAGTCACAGTAGCAGTAGCAGTCGTAGTAGTTATAGAGGAAGCAGTAGCAGTCATAGTAGTAGTGGAGGTTCTGTTGCAATAGTTCCTTCAATTCTTTCTATATTATTTTTTATAGTAATTATGATAATTTTTACAGCAATTAGTTCAAGTAAAAATAAAGGAAGGATTAATAATAATCTTATTGTTGCAAATAATATGCAAGCAATTAATGAAATTAAGAAACATTTACCAGACTTTGATGTAAACAAGTTCTTATCAAACGGATATAACATTTATATGAGAATAGAAGAAGCTTGGATGAATTTTGAGCTAGACAAAGTAAGAGATGTAATAACAGATGAAATGTTTAATATGTATGAATCACAATTAACTAGTATGGAAATGAAAGGTGAACAAAACATTATGGAAGACTTTAAGTTATTAAATTCAGCAATAACTAATGCTAGTCTTCAAAATAATATGCTTCAAGTAACTACAAGATATGTTATAGAATTCTATGATTATATAGTTAAAAAGGATACAAAACAAGTTGTAAGAGGAAACAGTAATACAAAGATAAGAATGGTGTACGAAATGACATTTATTGAAAAACTAGAAAAGACAAAATTAGACAAGTGTCCAAATTGTGGTGCTCCTATAGAGATGAATTCAGCTGGAATTTGTGAATATTGTAACTCTAAGTTAGTTGATGATAATACTGAGTGGGTAATGTCTAAGAAAGTTTCATTATATCAGCAAAACTTATAAAAATTGTAAAAAAAGATTAGATATTTTAACAAAGTTATTAAATTAATAATAATGTTAAAGTAAAATATAGTAATGTTAAATACTAATATTTAAATAAATTTATTTATTAATATATGAAAAAGAATAAAGGAGGAATGTAAGCTCTAAAATGCACAATTTATATACAAAAGATGTGTATTTTAGGGCTTACAAAAATTAATATGGAAGATTTAATACAAAAAATAATAACAGAAGATAAAGATTTTTCAGAATCTAAATTTAAAGCAAAAGCAGATAATATTTTTATTCAAGTTTATACTGCAGTAATGAAAAAAGATTTAACAAGAGTAAAACATTTTCTTTCAGAAGACTTATATAAAAAGTTTGAACAGAAAATACAAATGTTAGATGATGAAGGACTTATTCAAGTTTATGGAGAATTAAATGTTTCAGATACAGAAATAGTTAGAATTATAGAAAATGATGTAAGCTATGAAATAGAAGTAAGATTACTTACCAAATATTTAGATTATAAGTTAGACAAACAAACAAGAAATATTGTTTCTGGAAATGATGAAGTAAGAATAATAAAAAATATGAGATTAGTATTTTCAAAAAGAAAAAATGCTAAGAATTTAGGGGTCGCAAGAAAATGCCCAGGATGTGGTGCTAATATGGATATTGCTATAAATGGAAAATGTGAGTATTGTGGTTCTATTTTTAAACTAGAAGAATATGATTGGGTGCTAATTGAAATAGAAGGATGAAAAGTGAATTTTAATCAAATAAATATTTAAACAAAAACAATACATCTAAAATATGATAAATAATATAAGGTCTAATAATAAAAATAAAAAATTAGATATAGTGCAAAAAATACAAATACTAAGTTGGAAAAGAGAGAAAATTGTAGAAAACACTGAGATTTAATATAAAATATAACATCTATGTTACAATATTATAAAAAAATAAATAAATACCTTGCAACTTAAATTGTGTTAGTATATAATATAACAGTAAAATTAAAAGAGGCAAAGGAAGAGGTATAAACGAATGGAAGAAATCGATTTAAAAGAGCTTTTAAAACTATTTTGGAAGAAAAAAATATTAATTATTTTAACAACTATAGCATTTTTATTTGTTGGATACATTTATAATGCTTTTATAACTACACCAGAATATAAAGCAGCAACTACATTATTATTAGTAAAATCGTCTGAAGGTACATCATCTGTTACACAAGCTGATGTTACATTAAATCAAAAATTAGTATATACATATACAGAACTTGTAAAAAGTGATACTGTATTAAATGAAGTGGCTAATAGAATTCAGTTAAATAGATCTGTTGGACAATTAAGAAAAAATGTAACAATAGAATCTGTTAAAAACACTGAAATTCTTAAAATATCAGTATTAGATTCAAATAAAGATGATGCAGCAACTATAGCAAATAGTATTGCAGAAGTTTTCTCAGAACAAGTAAAAGAATATTATCATATGGAAAATATTCGTGTTGTTGATAAAGCAGTAGCCCCATCATCACCTAGTAATATTAATCCTGTAAAATATGCAGGAATATTTGCAGTAGTTGGATTTGTTATATCAGTAGGAGTAATCTTAGTATTAAACTTATTCGATAGTACAGTAAAAAATGATAAAGATATAGAAAAAACTTTAAATATAAAAACACTTGCATCGTTTGCTAAAAATCAAAACGCAAGACCAGGAGTTATAGATTTAGATCCAAAATCTCAAATAGCAGAAGGATTTAAGTCATTAAGAACTAACTTACAGTTTATGAAAGGGTCTGATGGAGACTTAAAAAGTGTATTAATTACCAGTTCATTACCTGGAGAAGGAAAAAGTTGGGTTGCAACTAATTTAGCAATAACATTTGCTCGTGGTGGTTATAGAACGATATTAGTAGATGCAGATATGAGAAAAGGTGTACAACACAAGAAATTTAGATTAAAACAAGTTCCAGGACTTTCTGATTTTCTTAATAGTAGAATAGAAGATTATGAAAATGAATTACCAAAATATGTTCAACCTACAGAATTAGATAATTTATGTGTATTACCTTGTGGTAGTATTACATACGATTCTTCAGAATTGTTACTATCTAATAGAATAATAAAAACAGTTGAAACTTTAAAAAAGAATTGCGATATTGTAATATTTGATGCAACTCCTAGTAATTTAGTAACTGATGCTGTTGTTTTATCTAGATTAGTAGATACAAGCTTTATTGTTACAGAACATGAAAGAACACAAATTGACGATATAGCTAAAATAAAAACTCAAATAGAAGATGTTGGTGGAAATATAGCTGGTATTGTTATTAACAAAGTACAAGATGATAAAGCTTCTAAAGGAAATTATTACTATATGAATGAAAGTGATATAAAAAGAAGAAAGACAAGAAGTAGAAGGTAAAAAGGTATATTAAAAACCTATTAAATTTAAGTGTATTATTTATATAAACCTTAAATTTAATAGGTTTTATTTTGTGTTTTCGTTTTATTGACAATATTCGACAAATAAATTATTATATAAAGCAAATATACAATTATTAGATATATTAATATAGATTTATAAAATAAAAGTTGCAGGTTAATGGTTTTAGTTGTTAGTTTAAATATAGTGATAAAGCCTACTTGTGAAATTAAAAACTATTAACTAGTAACAAAGAAAATGGAAAGGATTAGATTTTAAAATGAATGATATTAAAACAAAGGAAAAAACAAAGTTTACAATATTTGGTTTTACTTTAACCAAAATAATGGCATATTTTATTATATATAGTATATTAGGATATATAGTTGAGACTTTATTTGGACTGGTTACAAAAGGTGTAATAGAAAGTAGACAAAGCTTTTTATATGGTCCATTTTGTGCAATATATGGTGTTGGTGCAGTAATTATGATACTGGGTTTGCAACGTTTTAATAAGAACAATTATACTTTATTTTTTGGAGGATTTTTAATTGGTTCTGTAGTTGAATATTTAATTAGTCTTATAGGAGAATTCGTTTTTAATATAAAATGGTGGGACTATTCTTCTATGGCATTTAATATAAATGGTAGAGTGTG
>JAGATI010000217.1 GCA_017621295.1 Clostridia bacterium
ATATTTTAAATTATTACAAATAAAATCAAAATCTAATGCTACTTCGATATGATCTATATTAGAATAATCAACTATTTTATAGTTTTCAATTTCATCTAATGATACAATATTTCCTTTACTTTTATAACGGTAAATACCATTACTTTTATTAATTAAAATTTTTATTATCCATGCTTTAAAACATGATGGTTCCTTTAACTTTTTTATAGATTTAAATGCCATTATCATTGTTTCTTGTATTACATCATATACATCATCATCATTTTTTAGTCTTGCTTTTGCAATCTTATATAAGTCATTTTTGAATAATAATATAAGATTAGTAAAAGCCTCTTTATCTCCGAGTCTGAGCCTTTTTTACTAATTCCTCCATTCTTTCCTCCAATCTTGTTTGCAAACTTGATATATTTATAAGATGTTTTTTTCATAAGAAAAAGTTTCATTTGTCAAAAATTTTTCATTTTTTACAGAAAAAGTCATTGTCTATACTAGTCATTTTAATATATAACTATGATAAGAAAAATTCATGCAGTTAAAACATTCAAATATTTTTATATACTCCTAATATTTTAATTTAAACAAATTTATCTAACCTTATAGCTTTTATCTAATAATTATATAATAAAAAAGTATTCAAACTCAACGTATTTGAATACTTTTTTATTATATAATTATTAGATTTTATTTAAATTGTTTTTTACACTTAATACTAAATATTAAGAGTTATTAAAGACTGCAACTTTTAACAATTAAAAATATCATGCATTATTATCTACATATACACATTAATTTCTAAATTTAATTTTTGGTCAATCCTGTTCTATATCTTTAAATAAAGGATCATCAAAAAACTCTTTAAGTCCTATATTAAAGCCTTCACAAACATGTAATAGAGTTTTTAAATTTATAAGTTCTCTCTTTCCACTCATAAAATATGAAAGAGTAGAAGCTGAAACACCAGTTAATTTATATAATTTCCAAATATTCAAGTTATTTTCTTTTAATAATTTATTTATTCTTTTTCTAACTGCATCTGAAAGTGTCATAATTTTCATTCCTTTCTATATAGAAAGTATAGCAAGTTAAATCTTTATTATACTTGCTAAATGTGAAGAATTATAAAAAATCTTCACATTTGCAAAGTTGATTATTAATTACTTGCTAATTGTGAAGTTTTTTTGAAAAATAGACAAGTTTCGACAAATTGTTCAATAATAAATTGATATAATAATTATTATTAGTAGTTAGATAGTTAGTATAATTAAAGTATATAATGACAAGTATGTTACTTATTAAAATGTTTATTAGCAAATACTTATCAAATAGAAAATATAAACTAAGTAAAATACAGCTATAGTTTTTTATACCTATAAGCGTAATAGATGCGTAGTAATATATATATTAAAGTTTTTGTAGAAAAATGTCGCAAAATTTTGTATTGCTTGGTGCTACTAGTACGCGAGCAATTAAACCAATGGATTAGTTGACAAATAAATAAAACTTACTATAATAATAATATAAATTACTTTTAGAGGATATTGTTGATAAAAACATAAAGGAGGGATAATACAAAAATAGTACAATCAAAATATAATATATACTTTTACAATTGATACAAAATAATTTTATAAAAACATGTTAATGATATTACAATAATAACTCGGTTATAATAAATTATACAACACTATCTTTCTGAAATTAGGTATGTAATAATAATTACAAAAAATATAAAGGTGGAGACTGTAAGTGAAAGAAAAAATAAAGGTTATTATTGCAGATGATAATGTAGTCTTTTGTAATACTATGAAAGTCTATTTAGAAACATATGAAGAAATTGAAATATTAGGAACTGCATATACAGATGAAGAAGAAATTAAAATGATACAAAAATTAAAACCTGATATTGTTATTACAGATCTTATGAGAAATCACAAGTATACAGGATTAGAAATTATAAAACATTATATTTCTCAAGGGAATAGTCCTCAATTTTTAGTTATTTCAGCAGATAATAGAAGTAATATTTGGAATGAACAATTAAAACTGGGCGGATATATAACAAAACCCATTATTGACTATAGTGTAATTATTAAAGAATTACTAAGGATACGATTAGAAATAATAAAGAATAATCAAATAATAATAGATAAAATAAAACAGCTATAAGATTTAAATTAGATATAAAGTAATATATACTGAATTTGTTTTTTTATTTACCCTTTAATCAAGTAGCAAAAATTATATAAATAAATAGTAGTTGGTAACATCATATAAGCATAAATGAGATAATACTAGTAAAAAAATATATAAAAAATGCTAGTGGTGGGGGAACTATTATTATGAGTAGAGTAAATAGATATGAATATCAAGATTGGAAAGGTTTTGGAAGTAGAACCAAGATTGGTAGAAAACAGATAGGAGTTAGTAAAGAAAAGTTTTCTGAAATGATTAATCGTTCTGAAAATTATGTAGCTGAGTTAGAAAAAGGTAATACAAGTTGTAGTATTCATACATTATATCAAATATCTAAAGCTTTAAAGATGTCTTCTGATTCATTATTGTTTGGAGAGGAAAAGAATATGAATAATAACGATGAATATAGTAATAAAGAAATACTATTAAATATAATTGATAGATGTGATGAAGAAGAATTAGCAGTCTTAAAGGACTTAATAGTAGCAACTTATCCTAATTTAAATATTATAATGAAAAAGAGAAAAGGTAAATAACTAGATATTAATAAAGAAGGCTTTTGTAGACCTTCTTTATCTTCATAGATATGCTTTTTCTGAAAATTTTTATTTATAAAATAAATTATAAGTTAGGTTTAATTATTATATTTCCATTTGATTGTTCTTTTATTTCCTTATATCTATGTGAGCAAACAATATATTCTCCCCTATTATCAAATCTGAAAATGATACACTTAGAATATCTTGATTTATTTTCTTTATATTCTTCAATAATAATAGAACCATTTGTCTTTCTTAAAGTGTCGAAAGTAGTAAAGAAACCTATTCCATTACCACCATCATTTTTATGAGTAGTAATCTTTTCTTTACCAAGTTTAACGAGAGTATCTATTTCAAATGGAATATCTGTATCATAAATACGTATTTCTATATAATCTGAGAAATCAAATTTTACTAATATACTTTTGACATCAGTCGAACTATGGTTTATTGCTATAATTGAATTATTAAGCATATCTGAAATCAATATTTCTAAAAGATTTATAGGAATTACATTAGAAAGTAATTCTGCTATACTATGTTTAATAATAACACTATAAGAAATATTATTTTTAGTACATAATAATTTAAAATATTCTAATAAATTATCAATGCTTAGGATACCAGTTCTATTTTCTATCGAAATATTATCTAATAATTCAACTGAATACTCTTCAGATAAGCCTTTTATTAAATTTGTTGCATCATCCATTTTACTATTTTTAATTAAATTATTATGTGTTTTTTGTACGAAAAACTCTAAGGCAGAAATTCTTGTACTGTATTTATGGTTAATAGTAGCAAGAGTATCTAATTCAGATTTCATACTTCTATTTATATTAATTTCTTCTTTTAATTTGTTCTGTAAATCATTTATTGCGTCTTGTTTTAGTAAACTCTTATAATAAAGTGTAATCTTTCTTTTAATCCAAATAAAGATACTAACCATTATTAACAATAGACCCAATATATATAATTCTTTTATAGAGTTATCCATATGTCTGCCTAAATTTGAAAAAATTAATATTACAATACCTGATAAAAATATAGCAATACCATAACTTTGCTCCATGTTATTAAAAAATGATATTCCATTTTTAAACCTTTTTATATTGAAAATAAGTAAAAGAAATAATGTTTCCATAAATATTGCAAATAACAATATAATAGGATTATTACAATCTAAATTAAAAATAATCACAAATAAAAATAAAGAAACCATTATAGATATTACATATAAAATAACAGAGATTGCTAATGCAACTAACGTTACAATAGAAGAATATGAGAATCTATATTTTGTTATGTAATTAAACACAAAAATTAAAATTAGATAAGATATAATAAATACTGATGAAGGATTTATATATTTACTAAAACTAGTAAGCAAAATAGAAATTACTACACAAGAAGAAAAAACAATCATTTTATTTTTTTTATTTAATAATTTATAATTAGATATTTTTAAAAATAAATAACTAATGCTTAAGTTTATAAAAGCATATTTTATTAAAATATTTAAATAATCAACACAATTCATATAAACATCTCCATAAATTTATAAGTTACTGGAAGTATTTTATATGAAAATCGAAAAGTAGTCAACCATTGGTTTAATTACTATAAACCGAATGAGTGACCACTTTATTGAATTTGTAGATTATTTACACCAATAAGTTAAACAATCTAATAGTCTATTCCACCAATCTCCCATAATATCA
>JAGATI010000218.1 GCA_017621295.1 Clostridia bacterium
CCAGCAGGAACTCCTGTTAAAATTTCAATACCTTCTTCTATTGTAGAAATTGCATAAATATGGAATTTTTTATCTTTAACAGCATTAATTACTTCATCAGAAAGATTCAAATTTCTTACATTTTGTATTGGAATCATAACACCATGAGATCCATTTAATCCACGTAATTTACATATTTGGAAAAATCCTTCTATTTTATCATTTACACCACCAATTGGCTGAATTTCACCTTTTTGATTTACTGAACCAGTAACTGCAATTGATTGATTAATAGGAACACCTGATAGGCTAGATAAAATAGCATAAAGTTCTGTACTAGAAGCACTATCTCCATCAACGCCATTATATAATTGTTCGAAACAAATACTTGCGGTAAGGGAAAGAGGTATATCTTGAGCAAACATTTCTCCTAAATATCCACTAAGTATAAATACACCTTTAGAATGTGTAGAACCAGATAACTCAACTTCACGTTCTATATTTATTACACCTGTTTTTCCAGTATAAGTATTAGCTGTAATTTTAGCTGGTTTTCCAAATGTATAATCACCAATACTCATTATAGTAAGACCGTTAATTTGACCAACAACAAATCCAGATGTATCAATTAAAAGTGTGTTTTCTTTAATCATTTCTATATATTTAGTATCATATTTTTTTACTCTTTCAATTCTTTCTTTTAATGCTTTATCAACATATTCTGCAGTTACTACTTTTTCTTTAGCCATCTTAGCCCAAGTAGCAGATTCACCAACAATTTGAGATAAGTCATTAAATCTTGTAGATAATTTATTTTGGTCATCTGCAAGTTTAGAAGCATATTCTATAACTTTAGCAACAGCACCTTTATCTAAAGGAAGCAAGTCTTCTTGTTCACAATATCCATGAATAAATCTTGCAAGTTTATTCATATTTTCTACATTCATAGGTGAAGAGTCTTCAAATTCAACCTTTATTTTAAATAGTTTTCTAAAATCAGAATCAAAAGATAATAGTGTTTGATAAATATTTTCATTACCAATTAAAATGACTTTAATATCTAAGGGGATAGGTTCAGGCTTTAATGAAACCATAACCATAGAAGAACGTTGGTCTGCAGTATTTTCTATTAACAATTCTTTCATTCTTAATGCTTTTTTTAATGCTTCATAACATAAGCTATTATTAATTAAATCACTTGCTTGAAATATTATATAACCACCATTTGCTTTATGAAGTAAACCAGATTTTAACATTGTATAATCTGTTTTTAAAGCACCATAATAATTTTCATATTCTAGCTTTCCAAATATATTATGATATGAGTAGTTAGAATCCATAATAACAGGTGCACCATCTTGTTCACTATTATCAACAAATAAATTTACACGATAATTAAGCCATGGTTTTGGAAGTTCCATTCTAGGAGTTTGTGATTGTGTTTTATTATCATTTTTATCTTCTACTAAAAAGTAATCTATATTTTTTAATATATCTTTTTTTATGTTTTCTAAGAATGTATTGATTTTTTTGTTTCTTTTATATTTAGATTTTATTAAATTAATATGACCATTAATTGTAAGCAAGGCAACATTAGATTGCCAATCATTTAATTTTTTGTCAGCTTCACGTTCAATTGTTTTTATTTCACTAATAACATCCATTATATGTTGCTGAACGATTGTAGATTTATCTTCAAATTCTTTTTTAGTTTTATCATCTAATTTTTCGAACTCAGATTCTTCAATAGTTTTTCCATTAATAACTGGCATCATATATATACCATTTTTAGCAGATTTAACTTGAAAACCATACTTAGCTGATTTCTCATTTAATTTTTCCATAAGAACATTTCTTTTTTCTTCATATTCTTGTTTTATTAATTTTTTCTCTTTTTCAAAATCATCATTATTAAATGTATTTTTAATATCTAATTTAATCTCTTTTATAAACTGGTCCATAGTATCTCTAAATTCTCTACCTTGACCTGCCAAAAGAGATACTGCGATTGGTTCGTTAGGGTTATCAAAATTATATATATAACACCAATCAGAAGGTGTTTTTTTCTTTTTAGAAATTTTATCTAAGTAATGTTTTGTATACATTGTTTTACCAACACCACTTGGTCCTTCTAAGTATAAGTTATATCCTTTAATATCTACATTTATACCAAATTCTAGTGCTTTAATACCACGGTCTTGACCAATTCCAGTAGAAATAGAATCAATTTCGGCAGTTGTATTAAATTTAAAAACATTTGGGTCACAAGTAACTTTTAAATCTTTATAAGATAATTCATTATTTTTTTTCATTTGTATCCTCCTTAAAATTTATCTTTTAAAATATAAAGTCATTATAATAGCATCATATTTGTTATCGTAATATCTTTTTCTTAATCCCATTTTTTCAAAATGAAATTTTTTATATAAATTAATTGCTGGTAAATTATTTTCATTAACTTCTAATGTTATATTAGAACAATTTTCGCATTTTGCAAGATTTATTAGATGTTCTAACATTTTAGAAGCAATTCCAAAACCTCGTTTATCTTTTCTTGTTACAATATTCATTATATCAGCAGTATCTCCAATTACCAAGATTCCAGCAAAACCAACAATTTCTTCAAATTGTTTAGAAACTATGTATCTAGAATTAATATTGTCAATTTCTGATTTTAATATTCCATAAGTCCAAAAATTATCAAAGTTTTTTTCTAGATTTTCTTTTATATTATCTAAATCTTGTATAGTCATTTTAGAAATTTGAATTGAGTTCATAATTTTAAATTTTTGCTTAGAGATTAATCTAGCATACACCTTTCATAATATAAGTTTTTTATAATTTTAAAATTATTTTTCGCCATCTAATGCACGCTCTGCTTGAGATTTTCTTAAATATAGGGGAGATAGTGTATTAGAATTTTGTATAAAACCTTTTTGGAATTTATCAAAAGCAGCTAAAGCTATACTAATACTTGATTGTATATTTTGTTCATTTGAAGCAAAAATCGCATTTTCAAAATTTTGTGTTATAGTCTCTTTATGAACAACACTACCATCACCAACAAAAGTTATATATTCATCTTTATATTTTTTTAATATATCTATAATAGAAGATATACTGTTTGCACATGAATCTTCTATTAATGTATATACATTATTTTCTAAATTGTATAAAGCAAAATATACATTATCATTTTTTGCGTCAATCATGCAAGCAATTAATCCATCTTTTTTTATATTATAAGCTAAGCTTTCTAAAGAACTAATACCTATAATAGGGATGTTTGTTACATCAGAAAAAGCTTTTACTGTTGAAATGCCAATTCGAAGACCTGTAAATGAACCGTGGACCAATAGAGCAACTAAGCAAGTTTATATCTTGCAAATTTATATTAGATTCTTTTAAAAGGCTATCTATTAGTGGCATTAATTTTTGTGAATGTGTTTTTTCATCATTATTATGTTTTTCAATAATTAAATTTCTATCTTCTAAAAGACAACTACTGCAAATTTTAGAAGAAGTATCTAGTGCTAGTATTTTCAATTTAAAGCTAACCTCTTTTCGTTTAATTTAAAATTTTACTAAAATCAAAATTAGAAAAACGTTCTCCATGTGGAATGAGATTTAAATGCCTTGCTTCAAAATCATCTTCAACTTTCGAAAAAACTATATGAAGATAATCTTTTGGAAGAGCATCTTTTATTAGTTCACCCCATTCTATTATGCAAATACCATTAGTAAAATATTCATCTCCACCAATTGCATAAAATTCATCTGCATCTGATAATCGATACACATCAAAGTGATAAATATTTATAGAATCTTTATGATATTCATTAACAATAGTAAAAGTAGGACTAGATATTTCATTGTCTAATCCAAAATATTTTAATATACCTTGTGTGAATTTTGTTTTGCCAGAGCCAAGTTCACCTGTTAAGACAATAACATCTCCATTTTTTAAATATGAGGCAAATGAGCTTGCAAACAAAATTGTATCATCTTCTTTTTTACTAATAAAATTATACATAATTCCACCTTTTTATTTAGTATTATTTCTTTTGATATTTTATATTAGTTTTAGGCATTTGTAAACAATTTATGACAAAAAAGTAGAGGTGATTTTGGAGGTGGAGATTTGAACATTTTGGAATATTAGAATTTAGAATATTTTGTAAAGAATTTGTATTGAAATGGAAATTGCAGAATGTTATAATGAAAAGTAATAGGAAATAGCAATTTATTATTTAAACAAAATTATGTTTAGATTTATAAGAAGGGAAGTGGAATATATGCCTAGAAAAATAGATTTAATAATACAACAATTTTTAGATGAAATTACAAAATTATTGGGTAGTAGAATGAAAAAGGCAATATTATTTGGCTCATATGCAAGAGGTGATTATAATGAAAATTCAGATTTAGATATTATGATTTTAACAGATTTTTCAGATGAAGAGTTAATAGAATATAGAACTAAGGTACGTGATATAGCTTGTGATATAGAATTAGATAATGATATTATGATTTCACCAATACTTAGAAATATAGATAAATATCAAGAAAGAGTAGAAGTAATTCCTTTTTATATGAATGTTAATAAAGAAGGAGTGGTTTTACGTGGATAAAAAAATTACAGTAACTGGATTTGCAAAATATAGATTAGAAAGGGCAAAGCAAGACTTGTCAGATGCAGAATTTAACTATCAAAATAGAAGATATTTAAATGCTAATAATAGAGCATATTATGCAATTTTTCATGCAATAAGGGCTGTTTTAGCAACTGAAAGAATAGATTTTAAAAGACATAAAGATGTACTAGCTTATTTTAACCAATACTATGTTAAAACAGAAGTGTTTCCAAGGTCAATAAGTAGAAAAATAAGTCAAGCAAGCAAAGTAAGAGAAGATAGCGATTATGATGATGAATTTGTACCAACTGATGAAGAAACAAAAATTCAAATTGATACTGCAAAAGAATTGATTGAATTAGTGGAAAGATATTTGAGTAGCTTTGATGAGTGAATAATAAAAGTATGTGAAAATAGTAATTAATTTGACAAAATATAAAATATTGAAAGCTAATATATCTTTATATGTAATAAATATAATAGATATAAAATATGAAAAGCGGGGAATACGAATGAAAAATGATGTAGCGATAGCATATGTAGAGCTTGATGAAATTTTAAATTTGATGAATAGTAAATATACTGAAAAAATACCAAAAAGATTTAAAGATTTTTTGTCAAGAGAAAAAGAAGAGAATTACACTAATAAGATAAATGTAAATAAACCTCTGGAAGAACAAAATTTACAAAGAAAAACTCTAGTATTGTTAGCAGTACTAAAATTAAATTATTGGTGTGAGAATGAAGTGGAAAAACAAAAGTTTTTAAACGAATTAAATGAGAATCAAAAAGAACAAATTGAGAAATATAACACTTATAATATATTTATTAAAAACAAAAAAGAAGATAAGGTTGAAATTTCACAAATAATTGAATATAAAGAAAAAAATATTATAAAAAAAATAATTGAGAAAATAAAAAATATATTTGGGAGAAAATAATGGATAGACAAAAGATAAATGATTATATTGACGCATATTCAAAGGCAATACAACTACCAGACAATTATACAAAAATACTAAAAGAATTAATGCCTAAAATAATTGAAAAATATTCTAAAACTATTTCATCAGTTTCAGTTGAACAAGATGATTATACTAGATATGTAATAAAACCTGTAAATGGGGAATATTCTGTGGAAGATTTCTTTTTAAACAGGTTAATGAGAAATGTATGGGCAGTGGATGGTAATTCTATAGCTAAAGGCGATTTTAGCCCTACTGATATGCGTATTAGTATAGATGAAACTAAATTAGAATCACAATTAAATGGTAGAATAGATGAATCAAGAGGTGATTTTAATGAAATAGCTGAAATTGCAAAAAAAAAGGTTATAATGCATGAATTTGAACATGCTTTACAGACTCAATATAGAGGAGAAAGTTTAGATTTTAGATATAGAGGTGCATATAGAAGAATTATTGAGGAAGTAAAAAAATAAATAATGGTAAATATGCCAGGCAAACAAATTCATATGATGATATAAATAAGCCTGAATATGGATATTTTGAAGATTATATACATATAGGATTGCATTACGGTAGTCAACAAAACCAAAAGATAAAAACGTATCGTGAAATAGAAGGCGAAGGTAATTTAAATGAAATATTTAATGAAACTGAAGCCTTGGAAATGGCTGAAGCAAGACCACAGATGAGACATAAATATCCAAACGGAGTATATTATGTTATAAAAAATAGAGAGAGCAGTAATTATCCTATAACAAATTATGGAAATATATTAAAGACTCTTTTAGGAGATGAATTAACTTTTACAGGAATGTATTTAAATCCAGAAGAATTGTTTAAAACTTTTAATATGAAATATAATGATGTTTTTCAATCTGCATATAATTCAGATAAAGATGCTTGGCAAATTTTAATAGAGCAATTACAGTCAATTAAAAAAAGCAAAAACGATGATGAAACTAATTATGATTTAAATCAAAAATTGCAAGAAGCATTAGTAAGATGTTTGGAAAAAGATATTGATATTGAATTACAAAAAAGTGATACTGATTTGGGATTATTAAATAGAAAAATAATACAGTTTAGAAGAGAAGCTCTTAATGGTGATGATAAAAGTGTTCGAAGTGAGATTAAACATTTCACAATATTGAAGTCTTTAAAACAAAGAATTGAGCTGGCATACGAAGAACAGCAGACTGGTATTGAAGTCGAACAAGAGTCAAGAGATAAAAGCGATAATGATGAGCAAACTAAAACAAAATCAGTAGAAAGATGGACTGAAAGACCAGTAATAAAAAAAGTAAACGGATATCGTAATGTAGCAGATAAGTGGTCTACACCAAGTACAATAAACGGAGAAAAACATAGTGCTGTAGATAAGTGGGCTAGACCAGTAGAAACACCTAAAAGAAAAATTGATGCTGCGGATAAATGGAAAATACAATCACATTTAAGAGATGGCAAAGATAGTTCATCTGATACAAGTAAAAGTGGACCAGGGATAACACAGAAAATGGGGCAAACACCATATCAAATTGAAGCTGAAAAAAGAAAACAAGAATTATGCTTTTCGGCTGTAAAAAGAGCAATAACACAAGCTAAAATTACAGAACAGGAAGTTAATAATGAAACGTTGCAAATAAAAGAGAGAGAAGAGTTAGAAATATTAAAGAAAAAAGGTTTTGCGAAAACTACTGAAGAAAGAGCAAGATATACTTATTTAAAAAGTAAATATGAGCCACAAGTACAAAGACAGCAAAAAAGACAATCAAAAGGTCAATCAAGATAAATATAGTTGGGACATAATTACAATAATCTAAAAGAAATTTCATTCGAAATTAAATAAAAAAGGATATTTGAAAAATTCAAATATCTTTTTTTATCATATTGCTAAAAAATACACTATATGTTATGATACAGTAGAAATAATCAGGAGGAAAATTAATGAAAGACAGGAAAAAATATATAAGAAATTTTAGCATAATTGCACATATAGATCATGGGAAATCTACACTTGCAGATAGATTAATTGAAATGACAGGTGTACTTTCTAAAAGAGAGATGGAAAGTCAAATCCTAGACAATATGGATATAGAACGTGAAAGAGGAATAACAATTAAATCTCAAGCAGTTAGAATGTTATACAAAGCAAAAGATGGACAAGAATATGAATTCAATTTAATAGATACACCAGGACATGTAGATTTTAACTATGAAGTTTCAAGAAGCTTAGCCGCATGTGATGGTGCGATATTAGTTGTAGATTCGAGCCAAGGTGTTGAAGCACAAACTTTAGCAAATGTATATCTAGCAATAGATAATAACTTAGAAATATTACCAGTAATTAATAAAATAGACCTTCCAAATGCAAGACCAGAAGAGGTAAAAAAAGAAATAGAAGATATAATTCGGAATACCAGCAATGGATGCACCATGCATTTCGGCAAAATCTGGACTAAATGTAGAAGAAGTTTTAGAAAGAATAGTAACAGATATACCAAGTCCTGTAGGTGATGAAAATGAAAGTTTGCAATGCCTAATATTTGACTCTTTATATGATAATTATAAAGGAGCAATAGCATATGTTAGAGTGAAAAATGGAAAAGTTAAACCAGGTGATGAGATACTATTAATGGCTGCTAAAAAAGTGTTTACAGTTACAGAAGTAGGTTACTTTGAACCAGGTACACATATACCATCAAAAGAACTAGAAGCAGGAGAAGTTCGGATATATTGCAGCAAGTATAAAAAATTTATCAGATATTCGTGTTGGTGATACAATTACATTGAAAGAGAAACAAGCCAAAGAACCACTGCCAGGATATAAAAAAGTAAACCCAATGGTATATTGTGGATTATATCCTATAGATGGAAGCGATTATGAGAATTTAAAAATAGCACTAGAAAAATTAAAATTAAATGATGCAGCTTTAGAATATGAGCAAGAAACTTCAGCAGCATTGGGATTTGGGTTTAGATGTGGATTTTTAGGATTGTTACATTTAGAAATAATAGAAGAAAGACTAGATAGAGAATTTGATTTAAGCTTAATAACTACATCACCATCAGTTATATATAAAGTATATAAAACAGATGGCGAAGTAATCGAATTATATAATCCATCAGATTTACCAGTTCCAAATGAAATATCATATATAGAAGAACCTTTTGTTACAGCGCAAATTCTAACACCAAAAGAGTTTGTTGGGAATATAATGGAAATTTGTCAAAATAGACGTGGAGTATACATTGATATGAAATATTTAGACGAAACAAGAGTGACTTTGATTTACGAATTACCATTAAATGAAATTATTTATGATTTTTTTGATAATCTAAAATCTAAAACTAAGGGATATGCATCATTTGATTACGATTTTAAAGAATATAGAAAATCAGAACTTGTAAAATTAGATATATGGGTAAATGGAGAAGGTGTAGATGCCTTATCATTTATAGTACATAAAGATAGCAGTTATGATAGGGGTAAGAAAATGGTAGAAAAATTAAAAGAAGTAATACCAAGACAATTATTTAGTATTCCTATTCAAGCAGTTATCGGCGGAAAGATAATAGCAAGAGAAACAATATCTGCAATGAGAAAAGATGTTTTAGCTAAATGCTATGGTGGAGATATAACAAGAAAGAAAAAATTACTAGAAAAACAGAAAAAAGG